>CAYGKB010000082.1:0-8445 GCA_964350425.1 uncultured Chromatiaceae bacterium
GGCCGAAATCGCCGGCATAGCGCGCCGTTATGAGCGATCCGCTGTTGAGGCCGGCTTCTACCACCAACGTGCCGAGGCTGAGTCCGGCGATGATGCGGTTGCGTTGCGGAAAGCGGTGCCTGCGCACCGGCGTGCCGGGCGGGTGTTCGGACACCAGCGCGCCGTCGCCCGCCACCTGTTGCGCCAGTGCGGCATTGGCCGGCGGATAAATGGTATCCGGACCGGTGCCGAGCACGGCAACCGTCAGGCCGTTTGCCGCCAGCGCGCCGCTGTGCGCCGCAGCATCGATGCCCAGCGCCAGGCCGCTGGTTATGGTCAGCCCGCAGTCGGCCAGAAAGGCGGCAAACTGCCGTGCTGTCTCAAGGCCGCCGGAGGTAGCGTTGCGGCTGCCGACTATCGCCAGCTGCGGCAGGCTGAGCACTTCCGGGTCGCCGACCACATAGAGCTGTTCCGGCGGACGCGGCGTGTCGCGCAGCAAGGGCGGGTAACGTGCATCGTCGAGCGTCAGCACGTGATGGTCAGGTTGTTCAAGCCAGTCGTCAGCAGACATAAAAAAAGGCGCACACCTCTGTAGATGCGCGCCTTTTTGCCAACAGGTCTGATCAGTGCGGCATGTTCATACCAAACCGGTCATGGGTTTTTGGCCCGGTCACCGACGCGCATTTCCGAAACGGCCTCCATGACCAGCGCGTAGCTGACATCATCGTAGGCCTTCACCACCATTACATTACCTGCAAAGGTGTCGGGCAACTGCACTTTTTTGCCCAAGCCGCCGGCATTAGGGTCACGAACTTTCTCGCCGCGCTGCCATACTGCCAGCACGCTGCCGGCCGTCAGGCCGTCGTCGCTGCCGCGATTGATGATAATCATCTGGTACTGACCGATCAGCGCGACGCCGTCGAGCACCGAAATGATGGTGCCGTTAACATTCTGCGTCGGTGCCTGCGGATAGAAGTTCAGCGGCAGTGTGGTGTCTACCGTCCGGATCTTGTCGCCGCGCATGGCTTCGCGATCCGTGTCGGTAAGGAACAGCGTGTCAGGGCTGCCCGTGCCGCGCAATTCGGCATCACCGATAAAAATCACTTCATAACCGAGCACGTCGCCGGTATCAGGATCCTTAAGCTTGTCGTCAAGGCGCAGCACCGCATATTCGGTGCCGAGCGGTGTGCTGTCGTCCAGGTCGCTGACATAAACTTCGTGGCCGGCGCCGGCAATTAAATGATCCCGCAGCGCTACCACGTAGGGCAGTGCATCGGCCTCATCCTTGCTCATTACCATGCCGCCGCGCAGGAAGGGCTCGATCACGCTGTACGGGATGGCGGTGATGGCCGCATCGCGATCTTCGGCGCGCACTCTGGGCGACAGCCTTGCCGTGCCGTCGCCGCGGGTCAGCCGTAGCTGCGGTTTGCCGTCGATGTAGACCAGGGTCAGCACATCGCCGGGATATATAAGGTGTGGGTTTTCGATCTGTGGGTTGACGTACCAGATCTCCGGCCAGTACCACGGTTCCTTGAGGAACATGGCCGAGATATCCCACAGCGTATCGCCCTTGACCACGACATAGCGGTCAGGATGCTCCGGGTTCAGTTCGATCGTATCCCCGGACTGGCCGGCCGCACCGGTCGCGACGACCAGCAGGGCGGCAAACAGTGCACTACGCAGGGTCTTCCATGTACCAGCGTTCAGGCAGCTTTTCATTGGCGCTCCATCCCTAGTAAACAGCATGCCGACCACCTAGAGCGGCATTGCTATAATTCTGCCCAACCCCGGGCAGGGAAACTGTGAACCGGTTCCGGCCTCAGCTTTCCGCCCCCGGGCGCACACGGGCAGCTATCACGCTCATATAACATAAAGTAGACGCTATTTCACAGCAGGAATCCAGTGCAATAGCAGGTAAAACCATGGCATTACTGGAAATTCTCGAATATCCCGACCCGCGGTTGCGCACCGTGGCGGAGCCTGTGGCGGCAGTCGACGATGCCATCCGTAAACTTGCGGACGATATGCTGGAGACCATGTATGCCGCTCCCGGTATCGGTTTGGCGGCAACCCAGGTGGACGTGCATCGGCGCTTGCTGGTGATAGATATCTCCGCGGATCGCTCGGCGCCGCTGGTGTTCATCAACCCGGAGATACTGACGGCCGCGGGTTCGGCCAAAAACGATGAGGGTTGTCTGTCGGTGCCGGAAATCTATGAGGCCGTGGAGCGGGCTGAGACGATCACCGTCCGCGCCCTGAATCGTGCCGGGGAGAGCTTCGAAATGGAGGCCGAAGGCCTGCTGGCGGTGTGTATTCAGCACGAGATGGACCACCTTGAGGGCAAACTGTTCGTGGACTACCTCTCGGACATGAAGCGCCGGCGGCTGAAGAAAAAGCTCGCCAAGGCTCGCAAGCGCGACGCCGGTGCCGACGCGCGGCAGGCTTTGTAAGCCGGTTGCGCTGCACCGGGTCCTGTTTATATGGCACGCATCGTCTATGCCGGTTCACCCGATTTCGCGGTGCCCGCCCTGCACAGCCTGCTGCGTTCGTCCCATGATGTGGTAGCAGTGCTGACCCAGCCCGACCGCCCGGCCGGCCGCGGCAGGCAATTGCGCCCCAGTCCCGTCAAAGTGGTGGCCGAACAGGCCGGCTTGCGGGTAATGCAACCGGAAAAACTCAGTGAGTCGCTGGTGCAGGCGCAGCTCAGGGCGCTGACCGTGGACCTGATGGTGGTGGCGGCATACGGGCAAATATTGCCCGCCGCGGTGCTGGCAATTCCGCAGCACGGTTGCGTGAACCTGCATGCTTCGCTGCTGCCGCGCTGGCGCGGCGCTGCGCCCATCCAGACCGCAATTCTGGCGGGCGACAGTCAGACCGGTGTGAGCCTGATGCAGATGGAAGCGGGCCTGGATACCGGCGCGGTTTACGCCAGTGTGACCACCGGCATCAATGCGGATGATACCGGCGGCAGTCTGCATGACCGGCTGGCGCAACTGGGCGCGGAACTGCTCGAACAGAATCTTGCGGCACTGCTCGACGGCAGTCTGCAGGCCGAGCCGCAACCCGCAGATGGGGTTACCTATGCGCCGCGACTGACCAAGCACGATGGTGTCATTGACTGGCAGCAAAGTGCCGCCGAGATTGACCGACGCATCCGCGCGTTTAACCCCTGGCCGGTGGCGCAAACCACACTCAACGGCAAACCCCTCCGCTGCCTGAATTCCATGGTGTCAGACACCAGAATTAATTCGTCGTCAGAGCCCGGCAAAGTGGTCGGCCTTGAGGGGGAGGCATTGCTTGTCCAAACGGGCGCCGGTGCGCTGTTGCTGCAGTCTGTGCAGTTGCCCGGACGCAAGCCGGTGACCGGTAAACAGCTGGCCGGTACGATGCAGCTTGACGGGGCAGTACTCGGCAGATGAGCAATACCCGCGCGATCGCGGCGACGGTCATTGACAGCGTGATTCACGGCGGCCGCAATACCGACGCAGCATTCAGTGCGGCGGGTGCCGACCAGTTGGCGGCGCGCGAGCGGGCCTTTGTGCGCGCGCAGGTTTACGGCACCCTGCGCACGCATCTGCGCCACCGCTTTGTTATTCACCGGCTGCTGGAGCGACCGCTGCGCCGCCGTGACCTGATTATCGAAGCGCTGCTGTCCAACGCATTGTTTGCGCTGACGGATTCGCCGCAGCCCGACTATGCTGTTGTCTCGGCAAGTGTCGATGCCACGCGTGCACTCGGCCGCCCCGGCATGCGCGGCCTGGTGAACGCTCTGCTGCGGCGGTTTTTGCGCGAGCGTGACGACCTGCTGGCCGCTGCCCAGCACGATGCCGAAGCCCGCTGGCTGCACCCCGCCTGGTTGCTCGAACGGTTGCAGCACGACTGGCCCGACGACTGGCAGCGCATTGTCGCGGCCGGTAATCAGCAGGCACCGATGTGGCTGCGCATCAATCTTGCCCGCACCACGCGCGCTGACTGGCTGGCGCAACTGAGCGACCTGCCGATAAATGCCGGCGCGCCTGTGCCGCAGTTACCTGCCGCGGTGCTGCTGGACACGCCCGTCGCGGTGGACAGCCTGCCGGGTTTCAGCGCCGGCGACTGCAGTGTGCAGGATGCCGCCTCGCAATGGGCGGCGCTGCTGCTGGATGTGCAGCCCGGCATGCGGGTGCTGGACGCCTGCGCTGCGCCGGGCGGCAAAACCGCGCACATACTTGAGGCGGTTGCCAATCAGGCAAAGCTGACCGCGCTGGATGAATCCGCCGCGCGGCTGCAGCGCGTGGAAGACAATTTGCAACGCCTGCAGTTGTCCGCCGATGTGTTGTGTGGCGACGCCCTGCAGCCGCAGCAATGGTGGGACGGCGAACCTTATGATCGCCTGCTGGTGGACGCGCCCTGTTCCGCCACCGGTGTGTTACGCCGGCATCCCGATATTCGCTATCTGCGCCGCGCCGCCGACATTGAAACATTGCAGCGCACCCAGCAGGAGCTGTTGCAGGCGCTCTGGAAGCTTCTGCAACCCGGCGGGCGCCTGCTGTATTCCACCTGTTCGGTATTGCGCGCCGAAAACGATGCCGTAGTTGCGGCATTCATCGCCGGCGAACCGTCTGCCAGAGTACTGCCACTGACAGCTCCGGTTGCTGCTAATGCGGCGGTACCTGCCATCCATGGCGTGCATGTGCTGCCCGGACAACTGCAATCAGACGGTTTTTATTATGCTTTAATGGAGCGGGTCGCCGGATAAGAGACTCGTTTCTGTCGATTTACTTCTATGCTTTGTGTCGTGCGCAAGTTTTGTCAGCCCCTGTTGCTGGTGCTGCTGGTCATGCCGGTGGTGCAGGCGGCGGACGGCCGTTTCGAAGTTATTAATGCAGCCGCGCGGCAGGAGTCGGGCGTCTGGCTGGTGGATGCGCGCATTGACCTGGAGCTTAACGACGAGGCACTCGAAGCGCTTAAAAGCGGCGTCACACTGCGTATTGCGTTTCAGTATGAAATTACCCGCGCGCGGCGTTTCTGGGTTGATGAACTAATCAGTACCGCGCAGCAGGATTTCGAACTGGAGTACCTGTCGCTGAGTCAGCGTTACGTGGTTCGCGATGTGGGCGAGCAAACGGTGAACAGCTACGCGACCCTGTTTTCGGCGCTGCGCTACCTGGGGCAGGTGCGCGATTTTCGCCTCACAGACGATAGCTTCAGCGTCGAGCCGGGCAGCTATGAAATAGGCATGCGCGCCGTACTGGACTGGCAGAAACTGCCGGGGCCGCTGGCAATACTGACCTTCTGGCGCGGTGATTTCAGTCTCGAAAGTGACTGGTTCCGATGGATACCAAACGCCTGAGGCGCAACGCGGTCACTGTCCTGCTGGTCGCTGCACTGGCGCTGGCACTGACCGGCCTGAGCATGCTCAGCGCGATCAGCAGCGGTGACGCTGAATTCGGCGACTCTTACCAGGCCATATTGATCGTCAACATTATCGGCGTGCTGGTACTGGTCACGCTGATCGGCGGCAATCTCGTCAGGCTCTGGCGGGACTACCGCCGGCGCGTCACCGGCGCCCGCCTCAAGGCGCGCCTGGTGGCCGCATTCACTGCGCTGGTTATCGTGCCGATGGCAGTGGTGTATTTCTACGCCGTGCAATTCCTGAATCAGGGCATTGATTCATGGTTTGACCTGCAGGTTGAGCGCGGCCTTGGTGATGCGCTGGAACTGAGCCGCGTGGCGCTGGATGTGCGCATACGCGGTAACCTGGAAGAAACCCGGCGGCTGGCTGAAGGCCTGGTCGGCGTCAGCGACGGCGACATGTACATCTACCTGAGCCGCCTGCGTGGCAAGTCCGGCGCGCAGGATGTCACGGTCAGCATCGGCGCCTCCCGAATTGTTGCCACCAGTACCGAGAACCCGCTGGAACAGGGCCCGCTGTTGCCGAGCGAAGAGGTGATGCTGGGTATCCGTCGCGTTGGTTACTACGCTGCGCTGGAACCGCGTGCCGGCGAAATTTACCGGGTGCGCACTGCGGTGAACCTGCCGGGCCGCTATGGCAACGACGAACGCATACTGCAGGCCACTTATCCGCTCGGCAACCAGATCGCCGTGCTGACCGACTCGGTTGAGGCTACTGCGGACCGCTATGCCGAGCTGGCATTTCTGCGTGACCCGCTCAAGAGCACGCTGATTCTTACGCTGAGCCTGGTGGTACTGATTTCCCTGCTGCTGGCAGTTTATGGCGCGTTCTTTTTTGCCAGGCGCCTGTCGGCACCGGTGCAGAACCTGGTTGCCGGCACCCGCGCAGTGGCGCGCGGCGAATTTGATCAACCCCTGCCGCCGGCCAGCGATGATGAACTCGGTTTTCTGGTGGACTCGTTTAACGACATGATGAGCCAGCTCGGCAACGCGCGTGCCGAGGCCCGTCGCAGCGAAGCGCAGGTAGAAAACGAACGCGCCAGCCTGGAGGCCATCCTGGGGCGTCTTTCCAGCGGCGTGGTGGCGATTGAAAACAACCTCACGCTGCGCACTGCCAATCAGTCTGCCGGCGAAATTCTCGACTTCGATTTCAGCCGACGTGCGGGTGAATCCGTGCTGAGTCTCGCGACCGAAAGCGATGTGCTGCAGCAGTTCGTCAGGTTCTGCGGCGAACAGATCAATGCCGGGCATACCGAGTGGCGCGAACAGATGACGCTGAATATTGATGGCGAACGCCGTGTGCTGGTCTGCGCCTGCACCGGCCTGCCGGACAGTTACCGCAGTCCGGGCGGCTACGTGATTGTGTTTGAGGACGTGACCGAACTGCTGCGCGCCCAGCGTGATGCCGCATGGGGCGAAGTGGCGCGCCGCCTCGCACATGAAATCAAAAATCCGCTCACGCCGATCAAGCTGTCGGCCGAGCGGATTCGTCACAAATACCTTGACCTGCTCGCCGAACCCGATGCCGAAACACTGGATCGCGCTACGCAGACGATTATCAGGCAGGTCGAAGCGATGCGCGATATGGTCAATGCCTTTAGCGAATATGCGCGTGCGCCGGAACTGAACCTCACTGAAATTGATATCAATCGCCTGATCCGCAACGTGGCTGATCTATACCCTGCCTATCGCAGCAATTTCAGGCTGCAGCTGGAACTCAATGAGACTTTGCCACCGATCCGGGTGGATGCCCTGCGCATGCGTCAGGTCCTGCACAATCTGATCCGCAACGCCATTGAGGCACTGGAGGAACAGGGCAAGGGTAAGGTGACTATCAGTTCGGCGCTGACCACCGTCCGGGATCATCAGCGCGTCGAGATTGCGGTGCAGGACAACGGTCCCGGCTTTCCCGCCGAGCACCTGGAGGAAATATTCGAGCCCTATGTCACCACCAAGCCGAAAGGTACCGGCCTGGGGCTGGCCATCGTGCGTAAACTGATTGAAGAACACGGGGGAAATGTCATCATAGACAGCGAACCCGGCAAGGGCGCGACAATCAGGATATATTTGCCGCTTGCCGGCACGATTCCGCACGATGGCGGAGCGGGGGACAACGAGGCAGCTGCATGAGCAATGCATCAATACTCGTGGTGGATGACGAGCTCGGTATTCGTTCCACCATTCATGACATTCTTACCGACGAAGGTTACCGCGTGGAGATGGCCGCCGACGCCGGCGAGGCGCGCACGCATTATCGCAGTGACAGTCCTGACCTGGTGCTGCTGGATATCTGGATGCCGGATACGGACGGCATCAGTCTGCTTAAGGAATGGTCCGAAAACGACGGCCTGAAGTGCCCGGTGGTGATCATGTCGGGTCATGGCACCGTGGAGACGGCGGTGGAAGCCACGCGTCTTGGTGCGGTGGACTTCATCGAAAAGCCGCTGTCGCTGGAGCAACTCCTGTCTACCGTGGAAACTGCGCTGACCAGTTCGCCCGGCGGCAGTGTGGCAGCAGCCAGTCCGCTGGCGCGCAGCAGTATGACGCTGCCGCTCGGCAAAAGCGCGTTACTGAAGCAGACCTGCGAGCAGGCCCGGCAAATTGCCGCCCGGCAGACGCCGGTGCTGATAACCGGCGAGCCCGGCGCGGGTCGCGATCTGTTCGGCCAATACATTCACAGCGAAAGTGACCGTGCTGCGGGACCGTTTGTGCTGGTGAACGGTGCCTCGCTGACCGACAGCAGCGGCGTGGATCAGCTGCTTGGTCACGGGAACAATGACGGGCTGCTGCAGCGTGCCGCCCGCGGCACGCTGTTCATCAACGAGTTGCAGGAACTCAGTCCCGGCGTGCAAAGCTTTCTGGTGGGCGTGGTTGAACAGGGGGTATTCACCCCGCCCGGCAAAACCGGGCCGGAAGCCTGCACCGCTCGAATCATGGCCTCGGTGCAGCGCACCGTGACAGAGAATCTGCGCGCCGACCTGCTGGCAGCCATGGGTGTAATGCAGTTAAGCGTGCCGCCACTGCGCGACTACGCCGAAGACATTCCGGAGCTGCTGCGTCAGTATGTGCATG
>CAYGKB010000083.1:0-8385 GCA_964350425.1 uncultured Chromatiaceae bacterium
GAGTCGGAACCATCTCGAAGGGGATGTCCTTCATTTTCTCTTCCGGTTCAATGCCCGGGTAGCCCAGCCTGACAATGGGTTCAAGCCAGCTTTTCCGGAATTCCACAAAGTGCAGGGCCGCCTTGCTGCCATTGCGCAGATTTGTTGAGGTGTTGGACCCGGCCCGGGATACCACCATCATCGACGGTTCTTCAATCAGATCAAAAGGGAAGGACAGGGAATGCGGGCCGATGGAGGTAACGCCGTCCTGATTGACGGTGGTTATCAATGCAAAAGGCATCGGGAAGAACGCCGTGGACTGGTAAAAATTATCCCTGGGGTGCAGGCGCCTGAATTTTTCGTTACGCACGCTGGCAGGGCGGCGCAGTCCGTCAAAAACAGAAAACAGATCGAACAGGCTCACTGATTATTCCCCGTGCCCTTATAAAACATCAGCATACGCGAGCCCGGCAATAGCAGCCTATCGTGAATTTCCCTTATCAGAATGCGGCCCGGTTCAGCGCATTTTTGGCAGCAGATGCTGGCCAATCAGCCGCAGTCCTTCCATCGGGTCGTCGAACAAGCGCAGGCTTAGCTCTGTAAGTCCGGCAGCGGCGAATGCCTTGAATTTCTCCACTTCCCGGTCAATCACACTGAGGTCGCCCCAGGATGTCATGCCGTCGAGCAGCTTGACTGCCGTCTCTTCCGGCACATTGGGGATTTCCCCGTCACGCTTCCAGAAGGCCTGCAGAAAACTGTCCCAGTTGTCGATAATGAGCTGCACTTCTTCGTCGCTATCGACATGCGGGCGAATGTCATGTGCAAATTTTCCCGCTATCGCGCCGCGCCATATCAGTTCGTTTTTGCCCTCGATGCGCGAGGCCTCGCGATCTTCTTTGACATGCCAGGCCCAGAAATTGTTGAGGCGAAAATTGTCGCGGGGCCATTCCCGTCCGGCGAACCCCTGTTCCAGGTTTTCCCAGGCCGTTGGCATCATGCCGACGGTATAGTCGGACAGGAATACGCCGTCGGCCAGCCGCGCGCCTGCACGAATCATCATCGGACCGCTGCAGCAGCCATAAATGAAAAACGGCTCATCCGCCTGATCCCATTTGTTTTGAAACGGCCGGGTAATCTGAAATATTTCGCCGTCATACTGAAACGTCATCTTGCCGCTGCGGGACAGGTTCAGGATCTCGATGGTTTCTATCAGGCCGCGAATGCGTCGCTCAGGGTAGCGCGCCAGCGTAACCGGGTCCTTGCGCGGCCAGATAGGCGCATCTTTGTGGATGCGCCAGCCGATCGCGCCCAGGACGCCGCCGCCACCACTGATAGAAACCATGGCGCGGCCATTGGAGAACTGATTGAGGGTATGCGTGGCATTGGCCATCTTCAGCGGATGCAATTCCCACGGGGTCACCGCCATGACACCCAGCTTGATTTTTGATGTGGCAGCGGCAGCGGGCATCAGGGACATATAACAGTCATAGTCCTGATGATAGTTGGATGTCCAGATGGCGCGAATGCCGAGTTTCTCGGCTTCAACAGCAAGCTCAGCAACCTGTGCCGGGCTGACATTGCATTCAAGAATGATATCGAAATCCATAAGCGAGCCTTTTTAGCATCAGCCAAACCACTTCGTCCTGACAATTGTCAGTGTCGTCCCGGCCTTCAATCGGTGCGATCCCTAAAATACAGAGTTTCATTTTTTGGTACAGCCTGGTTTATCTTACCTGCAGCGTTATGATTTCTCCCATTGCCCACATTGTAGTCGGTGTCGCCGACATGACTCCGGTCCGTTCACTTTGGCTGGAGCGTTTTGGTCTGGAGGTGGTTGCTGCCAGCGAGCAGCCGGATATCGAGCTGGCGCGCTTATGGGGGCTTGCGGACGACGCGATTGCGGAGCAATTGCTGGTGCGCACCCCACAGGCTCCTGCAGGGTGGCTGCATTTTGTGCGTTTTCGTTGTCCTGGCGCACCGGTGCGGGAAAATGCGTCAAGTACCGATCTTTGTCCGAAGAACCTCGATCTGAACTGCATCGACATAGCCGATCGTTGCGCAGAACTCGAGGCGCATGGCCACCATTTCCGTTCGGCCATTCATGACTATGCAGTAGGTGATTTACAGGCTCGCGAAGTACAAATGCCGGCCCATGATGACACCAATGTCGTATTGATAGAGGTGGAGGACTGGCCGGTCCGGCTGTCGGACCGGTATTTTGGCGGAATTACGTCGTTTGTCCTGACCGTGCCGGATACGCTTGCCGAGGCCGCTTTCTACCGGGCGTTATTTCGTCACGATGAGCTTATGCATCATCGCATCAGCGGCGCGGCGATTGAAGCAGTAGTGGGCTTGCCTGCCGGCGCCGTGCTGGACATGCGGTTGCTGGGCGACCCTGATGAGGCTTACGGCCGGATCGAATTAGTTGCCTATGAAGGGGCTAGTGGCGCTGATCGTTACAAGCTTACCCGCCCACCCGCGCGCGGTGTGCTGGCAGGCCGCTTTCAAGTGCACGATTTGGATGCAACAATACAGAAAGCAGCGGATTTGGGGTTTGCGCCAACCGACAAAGGTGAGTTTGAGTTGTTGTTCGGAACCTGTCGGGTTGTCGAAATCATTTCGCCGGCGGGATTTCGTGTCGAGGTCTTTGCGGTGCCGCAACCATTGCTGTTGGCACATTGAGTTTGAGTGCAGGTACAATGCGCGCCGTTCCGAGGGTGCTATAGAAGTTTCTGATGATGGATTCATCGTCTGTTGCCGCCGGCAGCAGCAAGGACAAACTTATTCTGCTTACCGGTCTGATCACCTATGGTGTGGGTCAGACGTTGCTGATTGTTATTTTCGGCCCGATGGCTCGCGATCTTGGCCTCAGTGACATGCAGTTTGGCGCGCTGATCTCGGCTTCCAACCTGGTGATCATTTTTTCGTCGCCGCGCTGGGGGCTGGCTAGCAACGACCTCGGTCGTCGCACTGTGTTTGTCATCGGGCTGCTGGGCTTTGCGGCCGGTTACGCGGGCTTTGCTTTTGGTATCCAGGCCGGGCTGCTGGACTGGTTTCCGGCAACGCCGCTGCTCGGCGCTGTTTTTGCCACGCCGTTGTTCCTGACGCTGCTGGCCGCCCGCCTGTTGTATGGCGTGTTCGCCGGTGCTGTGCAACCGGCTGCGGGCGCCTATATCGCTGATACAACGGACAAGGCGTCCCGCGCCAAGGGCATGGCGCTGGTGGCCGCCTCGGGGGGTCTCGGCAGCATTCTGGGGCCGGTGGTTGGCGGCGTGCTGGCGGAGATTAATCCGCTGGTGCCGTTCTATGTGGTGGCGGGATTCGCGGTGCTGACGGCAGGCTGGGCGCAGACCCAACTGGTTGAGCCGAACAAACATGCAGCGCCGGAGCAGGGACCGAAAATGAAGTTTACCGATCCCCGGGTGTTTCCGTATCTGTTTGGCTGGTTCATCATTTTTCTGGTATTCACCGGCGTGCAGACCGTCACCGCTTTTTTTGTCGAGGACCGCATTGGCATCAGCGGTGAACAGAGCATTATTCGGGTGACCAGTATTGCGGTGTTCTGCATGGCGATGGTCACCGTACTGGTGCAGATCGGAGTCATGCAGGTGCTCAAACTGCAACCGCGCACCCTGTTGAGATTTTCGTTGATCCTGTTCGGTGTTTCAGTGTGGGTGTTGTCGCTGGCCGATACGGTGATGCTGTTATTCGTTGCCTATGGCTTGATGGGCCTGACCGCAAGTTTTGCCATGCCCAGCCTGAGTGCAGCAGCCAGTCTCAGTGTGGAGCCGCATGAGCAGGGCGCTGCTGCCGGTCTTATCACAGCCGCCCCGGCCGTGGGCATGATCTTCGGGCCGTTTCTGGCCACCGTGTTTTACAACCAGAATGTGTTGCTGCCCCTGTATATGGGCGCAATTGCCATGGTGCTGACCGGGCTGGGGTTCTGGTTTGTGAACACGCCGCTGGCGACCGAGCAGTCGAACGATACAGCCGGCTAGGCCGCGGCTGTCAGAGGCGCAACGCGGACGGTGCTGCCCGCGGCCACGTGATCTGATCCGGCATCCAGAATCGCCCAGCAGTTGGCGCGCATCAGCGGACTGATTTTGAATGACTCCTGTCCCGGCAAAATGTCGGCAATCAGCCGGCCTTTTGAATCAGTCTGCGCGTGTGCTTTGGCAAAAAAGGTCATGCCGGCTTTTTTGCCGTGTGCTTCCATAAGTAATGCAGTAGCGTATTGCTCAGCGGCCTGCCCGTACATATGACGCAGGGCCGGAACTACAAAAAACCTTAGTCCTACCGCCACTGCAATAGGATTGCCCGGCAGGCCGAACACCAGTGTGCCGTCCGGCAGTCTTGCGAACAGCACCGGTTTGCCCGGACGAATGGCAACGCGATGAAACAGGATATCCGCGCCCAGTTGTTCCAGCGCCATCGGCACGAAATCCATTCTGCCGGCCGATACGCCGCCGGTCGTCAGAATGATTTCTGCCTTGTTCTGCAGGCTTTCCACCAGTCCGATCAGTTCATCCGCAGAATCCCGGCTGCGGTAGACGCCCGCGTTAGCAGCGCCGATCGAAGCAATGGCTGCCTCCAGGTAGGGCCCGTTGGAATCGTGGATGCGCCCCGGTTCAAGCGCGCTGGCGCTGTCAGTCAGTTCATTGCCGGTGGTAATGGCCGCTACCCGAGCCGGGCGGCGCGCCCTGATGGTGCCGACCCCGGTCGCGGCCAGGCCCATGATCTGATTTGCGCCTATAAACTGACCGGCTTTCAGCAGGGCATCACCGCGACTGAAGTCCTCGCCGGCACGACGCAGGTTGCGTCCCGCGCTCACCGGTTGCGTGATGCTCACGGTAACCGGTTTGCCCGTCGGGTCGCGGCTGACGTTTACCTGCTCGACAGGTATAACGCTGTCGTAACCTGCCGGGACCGGCGCTCCGGTCATGATTTCCCAGGCTGTGCAGTTCTCTGCAGCCTGCTTGCCAGCGGTCTCGCCGGCCGTCACCATGCCGACTACCCGCAGTGATACAGGGCTAGCGGCGCTGGCCGCGATGGTGTCGGCAGCGCGCACGGCAAATCCATCCATGGCGGAATTGTCAAAAGGCGGAACTGCATTCGGGCTGGGTAAATCTTCCGCAACCACGCAGCCGCTGGCCTGACCGAGCGACACGTCGACCGGCGACAGAGGCATTACCGTGGTTTCGATAATTCGCAGGGCCTGTTGGTAATCAATCATCGTCTAATCATAATATCGGCTTCGGCAGATGGTTAGTTTTTAGATAATTTTTTAGGGACCTTTGTATGAACCAGCAAGTAAGCGGCAACAGTTGCCCGGTCAGTGTGGCAGTGATCGGAGTGGAGAATCTGGAAGCCTCGCTGGCGTTCTACGCAGATATTCTGGGTCTCGATGTCATCCAGAACGATACCTGGCAGGGCGATGCCTTTGCTGCATACTGGCATTTGCCGGCAGGGGCCGCTGCCCGCAGCGCGTTCCTCGGTTACGGCCCCGATCCGGTCGGGCGAATTCAGTTGCTGGAATTCAATGCGCCCGAGCGCAAGCGTATCCGGCAACCAGGTATCAAGCGCGCGACGGGACTTTTTAATCTCAATATTTATACCAGTGACGTGCAGCGTGACTATGCGCAACTAAGTGCACAGGGTTACCAATTCTGGAGCGAGCCGAACCATATTAATTTTGGGCCGGCTGTAGGCGAAGCCATGGAATTTGCCTTCGAAGGACCGGACGGTGTGGTTATCAATCTGGTTGAACTGCTTAGTACGGATAAAGAATCAATGATCGGCCACCTTTATCACTTCGTGAATGACTATGGCCGTACACCGACCGGCTTCACGCCAGTGGCAACGACTGCGCATACTGTTGCCGATATTGACAAAGCGCTGGCGTTTTTCTTTGGTCCGCTGGGCATGAAGACCTTTTCCGATGCGGTAATAGACAGTGAAGCGGCCAATCGTATGGTCAATCTGCCGGCTGACGCTCGCACCCGCAGTGTGCTCGTGCAGGGAGCCCACGAGTACGGCAAGATCGCGCTGGCAGCGCCGCTGAATTACGAGGTGCCCAGCCTGGTTCCGGATGCGGTCGCGCCGAATATCGGTTATCTGGCCCAGTCGTTCGCCGTACAGGATCTTGATGCGGTGATGTCCGCCTGCCAGGAGCTGCATGCTGAAGTCTATTCTGCAGCGCGGGAAATTGACCTGCCGGGCCGCGGCAGTTGCCGCGTCGCGTTAGTGCGGAACCCCGGTAGCGGGGCGCTGCAGGAGCTATACCAGCCGTTATAGTACCCAGTACTGACTGACATTTGTCATTACCGCAGCCGACCGGGAGTTTTAGTGTAGGCATTGTGTCTTGTGCGACACCGCTGGTGTCCGAACCGCGCCCATAGCAGGAGGGCCGTATGAGATTAGCAGTTATTCTTTGGGGCATTCCGCAGGCCATGCGCGCCTGCGCCGTCATCTTTCCGAAATTTAAAGAGCGGCTTAAAGAGCGCGACTGTATTGCGCAGTTCCAGACCAAGGAAGAAGGCAAGGGCCGCTGGATTAAGCTGCAGAACGGTCGCATATCTACCGGCGGAGGCATTCATGAGAATCCTGACTTCACTATATTTTTCAAGAATGCGCAGATCGCGACGAGCTTCCTGACGCCGCCGTTTGATCAGCTGGAGCGCATCCACGCAGCGAAAAATTTCCAGATAACCATGGCGGGGCCGGATGACCTGATCGTCTGGTTCATGCACCTGGTTGCCAGCATGGAATCTTATACCTGGGCTGTCGGCACCGACATGGGTAACGGCGTGACGCGCTATACCAACGGCACCAACGGCGGCCCGATTTTTGTGTACGTCAAGGATGGCAGGATTCTGCGCACCACGCCGATGGATCTCGAGGACAGTGACCCGGGTTCTTACACAATCACGGCGCGTGGCAAAACTTTCACGCCACCGCGCCGCACCACGCTGGCAGCGCATGGCTCGTGCCAGAAATCCATGGTTTATTCCAAGAACCGTATTCTCAAGCCCATGAAGCGGGTCGACTTCGATCACAAGGGCGAGCGCAATATTCAGAATCGCGGCAAATCCGAATTTGTCGAAATCAGCTGGGACGAGGCGCTGGAAATCGTCTCCAGCGAGATCAAACGCTGCAAGGCCGCCGGCCCGGGCGCCATTGCGGTTGCCAACGGGTCGCATCATCAGTGGGGCAATCTCGGCCACTATCTGTCGGCCTTCAATCGTTTCTGGAACCTGATCGGCGTCACCAAGCTAATGCACACTCCCGACAGCTGGGAGGGATGGTTCTGGGGCGCGCAGCACCACTGGGGCAACAGCATGCGGCTCGGCGCGGCGGAGCCCTACGGCACGGTTGAGGACTGTCTCAAGGAGTCCGACATGATCGTGTTCTGGTCATCGGATCCGGATGCCACTTACGGTTTTGAAGGCACCGAGAGACGGCGCTGGGCCAAGGAGCTCGGCATCAAGATGGTGCACATTGATCCGTACCTGAACCACACTGCTGCGCATCTGGGCGGCAAATGGATTTCGCCCCGGCCGGGCACGGACACCGCTTTTGCTCAGGCACTGACCTACGTCTGGATCACCGAAGGCACCTACGACAAGGAATTTGTGGAAAAACGCACCACCGGTTTTGACGAGTGGAAAGCGCATGTGCTCGGCGAAGATGACGGTGTGCCGAAAACGCCTGAATGGGCCGAGCAGGAAACCGGCGTGCCGGCGCGGGATTGCCGTGCGCTGGCGCGCGAATGGGCGAAAAAGAAAACCTATCTTGGTGTCGGCGGCTGGGGCTGCGGTCTGGGCGGCGCCTGCCGCGGGCCGACCGGTGCCCAATGGGCCCGCATGATGACCATTCTGGGCGCTATGCAGGGCATGGGCAGACCCGGTTCCAACTTTGGCAACCTGCAGTTCGGTGCGCCGGTGGACATGAACTTCTATTTCCCCGGGTATGCGGAAGGCAGCATGTCGGGCGATCTGGCCTACAGCGCCCAGTCCACCAACAATTATCAGCGCATGCCGCATATTGTCACCATGAACTCAGTCAAGCAGGTGATACCACGCATGTGGCTGCCGGAAGCCATCATGGGTAAACCCAAACTGGGCTACGTGACGGCAGTGGACTCCGTGGTTGGCCAGTTCTTCCCGATCGGTTATCCGTCGCCAGGCCATGTGCCGGTCGAGATGATCTACAAATATGGCAGTTCCTCGCTGGGTTCGCAGGTGGATTCCAACCGCTGGATCAACATGTACCAGCATGAAAACCTCAAGTTCGTGGTGAACCAGTCGGTATGGATGGAGGGCGAGACGGTGTTTGCCGACGTTATCCTGCCCGCCTGCACCGTGTTCGAGCGCTGGGATCTGGGTGAGTGGTACAACGTCGGGCCGG
>CAYGKB010000084.1:0-8248 GCA_964350425.1 uncultured Chromatiaceae bacterium
TCAAGCTGGTGTCGGAAGTCGGGGTCGGCACCATCGCTGCGGGTGTGTCGAAGGCGCATGCCGACCATATTCTGATTTCGGGTGACAACGGCGGCACCGGCGCATCGCCGCTTACCTCGATCAAGCATGCCGGGCTGCCCTGGGAACTTGGCGTGGCCGAGACCCATCAGACGCTGGTGCTGAACGACCTGCGTTCCCGCGTGGTGCTGCAGGCCGACGGCGGCATGAAAACCGGTCGCGATGTGGTGATTGCCGCGCTGCTGGGTGCCGAGGAGTACGGCTTCTCGACCGCACCGCTGATCACCATGGGCTGCATCATGATGCGCAAGTGTCACCTCAACACCTGCCCGGTCGGCATTGCCACGCAGGATCCGGTGTTGCGTAAGAAGTTCGACGGCAAGCCCGAACATGTCGTCAACTACCTGTTCATGGTCGCCGAGGAAGCGCGCGCCATCATGGCCGAGCTCGGGTTCCGCCGTATTGTTGACATGATCGGCCGTACCGATGTGATGGATACGCGCCGCGCCGTGAAGCACTGGAAGGCGGACGGTCTGGACCTTGCGCCCATTCTCGCGCCGGCACAAAAACCGCGCGAAAGCGTAGACGTCTACTGCACCATGCAGCAGGACCACGGCCTGCAACTGGCACTGGACAATCGCCTGATCGAACTGGCACGTCCGGCGATCGAAAAAGGCGAGCGCGTCGAACACGAGTTGCCGATTGTGAACACCAATCGCACTGTCGGCACCACGCTGAGCCACACCATCGTCAAGCGCTGGGGTGAGCGCGGTCTGCCGATTGATACCGCGCACTTCAAGTTCAACGGTTCGGCCGGGCAGAGTTTCGGCGCCTGGCTGGTGCGCGGCGTCACGCTGGAGCTCGAAGGCGACTCCAATGACTATGTCGGCAAAGGCCTGTCGGGTGGCCGCATCATTGTTTACCCGCCCAAGAACAGCAGCTTTGTCGCGGAAGACAACGTCATTATCGGCAACGTCGCACTGTATGGCGCCACCACCGGGCGGGCCTTTTTCCGCGGCCGGGCGGCAGAGCGCTTTTGCGTGCGCAACTCCGGCGCCAAGGCGGTTGTCGAGGGCGTCGGCGATCATGGCTGCGAATACATGACCGGCGGTCGCGCGGTGATTCTGGGTCCCACCGGGCGCAATTTCGCGGCCGGCATGTCGGGCGGGGTTGCCTATGTCTGGGACGTCAACGGCGATTTCGAGTCGAAGTGCAACAAGGGCATGGTCGATCTCGATGCGGTGGACGACGACGATGACGTGTCCGAGCTGCGCGAGCTGATTGAGCTGCATCTCGAGTACACCGGCTCGGAAGTCGCCAAGCAGATTCTTGACGGCTGGCCCGAAGTGCTCGAGCAGTTTGTCAAAGTTATGCCGACTGACTACAAGCGCGTTCTGTCAGACCGCAAGCGGCATGACGAGGAAATCGAATCCGAGATTCACGAAGCCGATCAGACCGGCACCTTTGTGGCTCGCGAGGCTTAATAAGGAAGTTATGCAAGATGGGTAAGCCCACAGGATTTATGGAGTACCGCCGGCGCACCGTTCCGTATCGTGATGAGCAGGAACGGCTGGGCGACTACGCCGAAATTTATACCCCTGCCGAAGAAGATCGCCTGCAACGCCAGGGCGCTCGCTGCATGGACTGCGGCGTGCCGTTTTGCCAGTCCGATACCGGTTGCCCGGTGGACAACCTGATTCCGGAATGGAACCACCTCGTCTACCAGGGCCGCTGGCAGGAAGCGCTGAAGCGGCTGCACAAGACCAACAACTTTCCTGAGTTCACCGGCCGCGTATGTCCCGCGCCGTGCGAAGGTGCCTGTGTGCTGGGCATCAACAACCCGGCGGTGACCATCAAGAACATCGAAAATGCCATTATTGACCGCGGCTTTGCGGAAGGCTGGGTCAAGGCCCAGGTGCCTGACAAACGCAGCGGCAAAAAAGTCGCCGTGGTGGGCTCCGGCCCGGCCGGACTGGCGGCAGCCGAACAGCTCAATCATGTCGGTCACAGCGTGACGGTTTACGAACGCGCCGACCGTATCGGCGGCCTGCTCATGTACGGCATCCCGAACATGGAGCTCGACAAGTGCGGGGTGGAACGCCGCGTCAACCTGATGCGGGAGGCCGGCGTGGAATTCGTAACCGGCACCGATATCGGCAAAGACATCAGCATCGAGCAGCTGCAGTCCGATTTCGACGCTTTGCTGTTCGCCACCGGCGCGACCACGCCGCGCGATTTACCGGTGCCGGGCCGCGATCTCAACGGCATCCATTTTGCGATGGACTTTCTCACTGCCCACACCCGCAGTCTGCTGGACTCGGATTTGCAGGACGGTAACTACATCAGCGCCAAAGACAGGAAGGTTGTTGTTATCGGCGGTGGCGATACCGGCACCGACTGTATCGCCACGTCGCTGCGCCATGGCTGTGTCTCCATGATCAATTTTGAGTTGCTGCCGCAGCCGCCCGAAAAGCGTGCTGATGACAATCCGTGGCCGGAGTGGCCGCTGATTCTGCGCACCGATTACGGCCACGAAGAGTCCATCAAAAAGTTCGGCTGCGATCCGCGCACCTATGCGATTGTCACCAAGGAATTCATTGATGACGGCGAAGGTAACGTGCGCGGTGTTAAAACCGTGCTGGTTGACTGGACCCGGGATGATGACGGCCGCATGCAGATGAAAGAAGTCGAGGGCAGTGAGCAGGTCTATGAAGCCGACCTGGTGCTGCTGGCCATGGGTTTTACCGGCCCCGAGTTGTACGTGGCGGATCCGGTCAATCTGGAGCTCGATGCCCGCGGTAACTACAAGGCCGCCTATGGCGACTATGCAACCAGCGTGCCGGGCATTTTTGCGGCCGGCGACTGCCGGCGCGGTCAGTCACTGGTGGTGTGGGGAATCAATGAAGGCCGCGGCGCGGCCCGGGCCATTGATACCTACCTGACGGGGGACAGCCTGTTGCCGGCGCCGATGATGACCCTCGGCACCGCCACGGGATAGGAACTCACCAGCCACCGCCGCCGCCACCACCACCGCCGCCGCCCGAAAAGCCGCCGCCGCCGCTGCCGGAGCTCGAGCCCGGCGCGCGTACCGATGACGCCACCGCGCTGCCCATGCTGGCAGCCAGACTGCCGGCGCGGCCTGCCTGCCAGCGCGTGCCGCGGTACCAGCGCGGCCGATAACCGCCGCCCGCGCTGTCGGGATCAGTGCTGGCCGCGGCCAGCACCGCGGCAAACTTGTCGTTCCACTCGTTTTCCACGTCCAGCGCCATGGCGTAGGGCAGGTATTTCTCGAACAGTTCCGGTGTCTTGTCGGGCGGGTGCAGAAACTTCAGCCGGTTTTCCTCGGCTGTGCCCAGGTACATGCGAAAGCCTTCGATTTCATCCATCAGCTTGCGGCCGGCCAGGGTCGGTTGCTTGAGCAAAAAGAAAAATACAATGTTCAGGCCGCCGAGCAGCGCGTAGCAAAAAGTCAGCACCGGCGCGGAGGTAATCTGCAGCCACAGCGCCTGCAGACTGTTTATGCCGGCAATAAAAAACATAATCACAACCTGCAGTAAAAACGTGGCAATCCCGCTGGTTGGCAGTTTGCGAAACGGCATGGCCTTGAAAGTCGGGTCGGTATCGCCGCCCCAGAAATGCAGCACCAGGTAAGTCAGCGCGGCGGTGAACAGGCTCACCAGGATACCGGCGCCTATGGATACAAACTGCGCACCGACAGCCACCGTCGCGATCAGGGTGCCAATGCTGATCAGCATGCCGATGACAAACAGCCAGGTATTGCGTTTGAAGGCAGCCAGTTCGTATTCGGTTTCCAGGCTCAGGCGCAGCTTGCCGACGCTTTCATGCAGTACCTGATGGTTCTTGTTGTCGAGCAGAATGGAGTCGCGTGACAACAGCAGGTGCTTGGCGATGCGCCGTTCGCCGCCGGCCAGCGGTTCCAGCTTTGCGCCCGGTACCCGGGTCAGGCGGAATTTCTTGCGTCCGGCTTCGGCAATGGTCAGGAAACCTTTGACCGCCATGTTGACCAGCGCTGCGGAGTAAGCCTTTTTGTCAAAACTCATCAGGCGGATAAACCGGCATGCCGCCGGCGAAAGTCCTGCGGGGGGTTCAAAGCGGGGGATGATGGCACCGCCGAGGGGGTCTTTGCCGTAGCGTCGCCAGGTCAGCAGGTAGAAAGCCAGCAGCAGCAGGCTGCCCGCCAGCGCGACCGCGGTGGCGGCATTGTCACGCATGAACCAGCGTGCGCGGGTGGCATTGTCCGGCTCGGCGACAAAACCCTTGGGCCAGGCCACGGCTACGGTGAAGCCTTCGCCGGGACGCAGTGTGCGCGTGGTCACCCAGCCGGTGCCGGAAGATTGATCCAGCGGTCGGTAATCCTGCCCGGTTTCGCCCTGCCGGCCGGTGTAGGCGGCCTTGCGCACCACGCGCGCCCCCGGTGGCAGGGTGACCCGGGCTGACGCCGCCTCAATGGGAAAGGCCCAGGCGTTGCCGGTCACGTTCCAGTAAAGCTCATCAAAATCCCTGAAGTACCCCAGTTGCCGGGTGGTTCGGTAACGGATCACATAGGTGTGTTCGCCGGGCTGCAGAATATAATCGGCGCGGCCGATGCGAATGCGCACGCCGTTGGAGAGCTTTTCCAGCCGGTAGTTTTCCGCCACACCATCGCGCTGCACGTCAACGACCGAAAAATCGACATTGACCGTGTTGCCATACCGGTCTTCATAGCGGGTGGGAAAATCGCGGTAGATGCCGCGGCGGATAGAGCGGCCCTCGGCGACCACCGTGATGCTCTCGCGAACCTGCAGCGAAGCATCGGCGTTAACGGTGATATCGCTGGCAAAGTTAAGGATGCGTTCGGCAGCACCGGCCGGCGCGCTCAGACACAGTACGCTCAGACACAGCAGGCGCAGGAACGCAGCAGTCAGCCGGCGCGCCACGGGCAGCAAGTTCTAGTCCTTGTCGAAGTTGACCTGCGGTACGGCCCGGTCAGCGTCGTTGGCGATCTCAAAGAATTTCGCCAGACCGAAACCGAACTGGCCGGCCACAATATTGCTCGGGAAAGATTCCACCAGGGTGTTGTTGTCGCGCACGGTGCCGTTGTAATAGCGTCGCGCAAGCTGAATTTCATCTTCAATTTCATTCAGCGAATTCTGCAGCTCGACAAAATTCTCGTTGGCCTTGAGGTCGGGGTAGGCTTCGGCAACCGCAAACAGGCGGCCCAGTGCCGCGGTTAACTGCCCCTCTGCCTGCCCGCGTGCGGCGATATCTGTGGTGCCCATACTCTGGTTGCGCAGTTTGGTGACTTCCTCAAGCGTGTCGCTCTCATGCGATGCATAGCCCTTAACGGTTTCCACCAGGTTGGGGATTAAATTTGCCCGCCGTTTAAGCTGCGTTTCGATACCGCTCCAGCCTTCGTCCACCAGATTTTTCTGTCGCACCAGCCGGTTGTACACCGCGACGACATAGCCAATCAGTGCAATGATAAGGATTAGAACTATTGTTCCGGTAGACATCATGAGTCTCCTTGCAATGCCCGGGCTTCGGCAGCACAGTCGCGATCAATGGGCGGGTTTTGCCGGCTCAGTTGTAGCAGTTCTTCCCGGGCTGCGTCCATGGCGGCACGGAATTCCGAGTTGCCATGCAGGCGCGCCACCAGCATGGCGCCGACCATGCGCCCCTGCTCAATATCGCTCTGCCAGTGCACGTTGCACACGCCGCGGCTCTCGCCGAAGTGCCAGCCACGTCGCAGCAGCGCGTCGGCCCGTTCAGGCAGCAATTCCGCCAGCAGCAGACCCCAGGCCCAGCCGGCCGAGGCGTGACCCGACGGGTAAGAGCCGTCCTGTTGCAGGTATTTCATGCCGGACGGTGTGCACACCGGTTGCTGATTGAGCATGAACGGCCGTTTGCGCTGATAGTGTTTTTTAGGAGCGCTCGTGGTCATGGCTATATCAATGGCCGTGTTGCGCAGCACGCGCAGTGTCAGCGGCGTGGTCGCCTCGGTAATGGGCAGCCCGGCGGCACAACTGAACACCGTCGCGCCGCCCGGTTCCCGCATGGCGGCATCAAGAATCGCCAGCTCCCAGCGCGGTGTGTTCATGTACTGCAAAAACTTTTCACTGGCTACCTGATCTGCCGCGGCTGAGGGTGAATCCTCGGCCGGCGGCGGCGGCAACAGCGCGACCAGATCAGGCCGCGCGGATTTTTCCAGAAAACTGCCGGAGCGCACGGCGGGATTCTCCGGTGCGCTTGTGCAGCCGGCCAGGCTCAGGCCGAGCAGCAAAATAACTGTAAAAATTTTCATGCGGCGGATGCTGAAGCCTGCGACGCATGGAATTTTATCGCAGTCAGCGTCAGCGTCAGTGTCAACAAGGCATCGGTGGGATAGGAAAAAAAGGTCGACAGATCTGACTGCGGCACATTGACCACCGCCACCAGCGCGGCGCACATGACAGCCAGCCAGGGCCAGCGGCGCCTGAACAACAGTATCAGCGCGGTCACGACCAGAACCGCGGTCGCCACCGGCACTACCAGCGGCAGGCCGAAAGTGCCGTCACCGGTTTGCGAGCCGGCACATTCCTGGCCGGGAGGAACCTGCAGGACATAGCGTTGCACATCGAACACACAGGCTGCATGAAACTCGCGACTCCATGCCTGCGACGCTTCATAACCACCCAGTAAGACGGCCACGGCGAGCAACACGGGCACTATCCAGCGCTGTTGTGCCCAACTGAAGCCGGCGTTCGCCAGTGTCGCAGCACAGATAACGCACATCAGCGGCATGCTGAAAACAAACCAGGCGTAGCGCACCCGGTTCAGGGTCTCCAGCGGTTCACCGAAACCCAGCCAGCGACCGGAAGCCACGGTCAGCGAGTCAATGGTGATCGGCAGAATGATGAACAGCACCAGCAGCAGGGCGATGTTGCTGCGATCCTGCAGCCAGCGACGCGTCGCCCAGACCAGCAGGCTGAGCTCGGCCAGCGCCAGTGCCGCCATGAACCAGGACATAACGGTCAGGCGAAGTGCTTGCGCAGCGCCGCGGCCAGCACATGCATCTGTTCAACCTTGCCCATGCTGATGCGCGCCCAGGTCGGATAGGGCGCATAGCTCATGCCGGTAAGAATGCCGGCCTCACGCATGGCGCCCATGAATTTCCGCGGCGAGTCGCCGGTATCGAAATACACAAAGTTGCCGCGGCTGGGCGCGTATGGCAGGCCAAGTTCGTCGAGTACGTCAGTGGTTATCTGCAGACATTCATGGATGCGATCGCGGCTGAATTGCAGAAATTCTGTGTCCTGCAGGCTTGCGGTGGCAGCCACCACGCCGGTGTAACTCATCTGCGTTATCCGCAGCGCTTCCATGGCCTGAATAATTTTTGTCGGCGCAATCGCATAGCCCACGCGCAGTCCGGCCATACCATGCAATTTCGAAAAGGTGCGCGTGACAATCACATTCTTGCCATCCAGCACACTGCTGACTGCAGTGTGTTGCGGCATGTCATCCCACAAATCCAGATACGCCTCATCAACCACCACCGGCGCCCGTTGCTCGGTAGCATCAATAAAAGCGCGCAGTTCTTTACCGGTCAGCAGGGTGCCGGTCGGGTTGTTGGGATTGCAGACATAAATGAGCCGGATGTCGGCCGTGATCGCCGCTTCCATGGCGGCCAGGTCGTGACGCATGTCGCCATCCAGCGGAATTTCACTGACCGCGGCGCCCAGGCTGCGCGCATAACTGGGCAGGAAACTGAAAGTCGGCAGCGCCGACACCAGCCCGCCGCCGTTGCGGCAATATACCAGTGCAGCTACCCGCAGTGCCTCGCTGGAACCGGCGCTGATCATGATGTTATTGGCCGGCACACCTTCGGCTTCAGCAATAAGCTTTGTCAGTGCGCCGGTTTCCCGCATCGCATACTTCCAGCTTTCCGCGGCGGCCTTTTTGACAGCAGCCCGTGCAGCAGGAGACGGGCCATAAGGGTTTTCATTCGCAATCAGGCGCAACATGCCGCCGGCTGGCGGCCGTCCCTGTGCATTAGCGAACTGATTCAGGCCACCGCTGAGTAACCCTGCTGAGGCCAGCAGCAGCGAGCGGCGTGATAGCGGGGTGGGTGTACTCATGACGCGTCAATATACTACAAGTGCAGCGCTGCGAGCTGGCGATCATGCCAGCGGCTCAGTACCAGCAGCGCCGTGATGGCGCCGCCCAGCGCCCAGGCCATGTCCGACTGGGTGTC
>CAYGKB010000085.1:0-8183 GCA_964350425.1 uncultured Chromatiaceae bacterium
GAAACTGCAACGGCGCGTCGGTCAGGTCTTTGGCAAAGGCCGCGACATACCAGACGTTTGTATACATGTTGTTCTCCTGCTTTCGGCCGTCTCAGGACGGCATCTGAAATTCGCTTAAATGATTAACCACGGCTGCACTGTCGGCGGCTGTCAGGCCCAGCATGCGCAGTACCAGTTGCTGATAGTCACGCTGGGCAGTATTGGAGGCGTTGCCATTGAGCATGTCCTGCATCACCGCAAAAGCGCCGCCGCGAATCGTCAGTGCGGCCGTGCGGGTGTTGCAGTCCGCAAAGCGCTGCTGCGCTATACCACTGTCGATCATCTTTGCCAGCGGATCTTTGTCACTGGTGATCACCAGTTGCCGCAGCGATTCACTGCGGATAATTGCCCATGCAATCACCGGGTCATCATGGACAATGGCAAGGGTCTGGCCGATGTTGATCGCTATGGCCGCAGCCGGGTCAGCAACAGTCGCAAACACCTGCTGCTTGACCTGGCGGTCGCGGCGGAAATACGCCGCGGTAATTTCACGCGCCAGTGCTTCCTTGGAATCGAAGTGATTGTAAAAAGATGGCTGCGATACGCCGGCGGCGCGCACAATGTCGAGCACGCTGGTGGCTTCCACACCGCGCTCGGCAAAAACCTGGCGACCACCCTCCAGCAGCCGTTGCCGGGTGCGGGCCCAGCGCGCATCCGGTTGAGTTTTTACGCTATCGGCGGCCCGGTTCATCGGGCTATTTTGCGGGGTACTAAATAATTGTCAAGCGGGCTGCAAGCCGCCTAGCTGGCGCATTTAATGCATTCGGTGGCATACGGCAACGCGGCAAGACGCCGCTTGTCGATGCCGTCGCCGCAACCGCTGCAAATGCCGTAATTGCCCTCATCAAGCCGACGCAGGGCAGCGTTGATTTCGGCAATTTCTTCATTGGCCTCATTGGCCAGTGCGTCGAGCACGTCCTTGTTTTCAAGTTGCCCGGCCTGTTCCTTGGAATCGGCATCAAGACCGCGACCGATGTCGGCCTTGATCTTGTCAACACGGGTGTTGAGTTCGGCTTTTTGTTGCAGCAGCCTGTCGCGAAGGTCCGCCGGTTCCTGATTGCTCATGCTCTGTTTTCCTTTCTCAGCTATCCGCCAAATTCAGCAATTCCGGCCAGACTGCGTTGCGGTTTGGCCAGCCCCGTATCTATCTGCCCGACAATCTCCCCGGATGCCAGGTTAACCCTGGAAGCAACGCCGGTAAAAATGTTACTGACAAAAACATGGCTCTGATCGTTACTAATAGTGATCATGGCATACCCATAGGCGTCGAGTTCGATGGTGCGCACCGACTGACCGTTTTTGTCGATAAAGTCAATAAAGCTGCCGCGCAGCAATAACAGGGTGCCATCATCCAGGTAGTCCACGCCGGTGGTCCATTTCCGCACGTATTCCTCGCCGCCGGGATATGTCACCAGATCCGGCAACTGTTCGCCTTTGGCAACATCGAAACGCATGACGCGCATACCCAGGTCGGTCATATACGTATAGGTATGGCCGTCCGGATGCATGGCGGTATGCGTAATACCGTGGAAGCCGGTCAGCGACGGCGACAGATCAGGGTCGTATTCGGTCAGTTTGTTGAAGCCGGCATCAAACACGCCGATGTTGCCGTAGCCCACCACGTTAGTGCCGTCCAGCAGGCGCATATCGCCGCCCTCATAGGGCTTGTCGCCGTTCAGGTATTCGCCGAGATAAATCTGGCCCTGCGGACCGAAACATACATTGCCCCAGCCGCGATCACCGAAATCAATATTGTCGAGTTGTTTGCCGTCCGGGCTGACCCGCACGACGGTGTGCTCGAAACCGTCGAAGCCCCAGAGAATACCGTCCGGGCCAAAACGCAGGTTCACAATCAGGTGGCTGGTGCCTTCAGTGTAGAGCGTGCCCTTCGGCACCATATGCCTGTCGAACTGCAGAATACGGCCATCACCCTTGTGATCGTCATCCGGGTCGCACAGATAGGTGCAGCCAAGAAAAATATCCCCGGGCGCAAACGGCTTCATGGTGGATTGCTTGACCATTTTCAGCTCCTTTTTATTTATTTTCGGCAGAGCCGACCGCTTGCGGATATCGGGAAAAGCCGAAACGCCAGAGGCTTAACTGGCGAACACTGCCACCAGGAATACCAGTACGCCCGCTCCGGCAAAGCGCATGGCGGTGCGTTTCAGTTTTGGCACCTGCCATGCCAGCACAAAGCCGCTGGCGAGGATAGCGAACAATGAAATTGCCAGCGCAGCAGCGTAAACCTTGAACAACTGCCCGCCCTTAGCTTTGTGTAGCTGCACCAGGTTGCGGTACCAGGTAGTCTCTTTAATAGTGAGTTTCGCAAGCAGCGGGTCAGCAGTGGGCTCCAGTTCAACATCGCGGGCGGAGCCGGTCCACTCCAGCTTGTAGGACGTGCCGCCCTTTTTGATTTTTGCCTCACCGCTGGGCAGCGCCAAATCCCGCTGCTGCAATTCGGCGACCACAATGCCACTGAGTTGCCCGAGGTCGGCTGCCAGTGGTTCGCTCAGTGTCAGTTCATGCGATTCCGATACATAGCTGCCTTTGATGCCCCATGTATAAAAGCCGCCTGTTACCAGGAACATCAGGGCCACGGGGAACATAAAGGCGGCCAGTAACAGGTGAATTTTTGTCAGTGTTGCGCGATTCAAAACTCATACTCCAGTAATAGTCTAAATGCCTGATCCGGACTGTCATTGTCGGCGCCAAAGATCACCCCTGCCTCCCAGCGCAGCTGACGCCGGCCCGCAAACGGCACTGTGCCAAGCGCGACCGGGCCAACACCCTTGAAAAAATCGCTGGAATACACTTCCAGCGCCGGCTCAAAAGATCGCGAGTAGCGATAGCGAAACTGACCCGCCAGGGTCGACTCCCACTCGTTGCTGATGTCGTCGCCCCATTCATAAACTACCGCCAGGTTCAAAGCACCGACCCAACGGCCAAACTCTTTTTCCGCCAGTAAAGTGGTAGCGTATTCACGAATATTTTCATCTTTGTTAACTTCCAGCTCAAACAGCATCCCCCAGTCCACGGCGAATTCGCCCTGTTCTGTTAGCTGCCATTTGGCTTCGGCCTCATAGGCCTCAAGCGACAAACTGCCGCCGGACTGGCGTGACCCGATCAGGTAGAGCTCAGCTGTCCAGCGGTCATTCAGGGACTTTGCAAACCCCAGCCGATGGTACTGCAATCCATCAGCCGGCTGGTCACCGGACTCGATCCAGACAGACCGGTATTCGAGTTCACGTTCCAGCGGCTGCACATAGGGGTGATAGACCTTGTCGACGCCGACGCCGTCGGCAAGCAACGTCGGGGCTGCAGACACCAGCAGCACAAGAATCACCAACCTGCTACGCATGCCCGGCGCTCTGGTTAACCTCGGCCGCCCTGGACTGCAACAGACCGCTCAAAATCCATGCAAACAGAAGCAATACGGCTATGGAAACCAGATAAATTCCTGCCTGCAACGGTGTCGGCGTAGCTTCATAGCCCACCAGTGCATAGAGCAGCTGGCCGGCGACAGACTGCTCCGATATCAGCCAGTCGCTGTCCCACAGCGGGTACTGGGAAGGCAACCAGTCTGCCTGAATAAGCAACAGGCTGGCCTGCGATATCATGCCGGCAGCAACCAGCGTCAGCAGAACCGCTCCGGTCAGCCGCGCTGCCCGATGCTGCAGATTCAGCAGCAAAAAATAAAACACGGCACCTACGCTTAGCCCCAGCCCGGCACCGATGACGCTGCCCGCTATTACGGGTACACGCTGATCCTCAAAGGCCAGGAATCCGGACAGGTAAATCATGACTTCTGAACCTTCCCGCACCACCGCGAGGGCCACAGCGACTGTCATCAACAGCGACAATATGCCGCGCGGGATGACCGCGCCGCGCAGATGAGCAAGCGAGAGCCCGGCGACCAGACAAAGCATTGCGAAAATCAGAATCTGTAGAAATGCATTCAACAACTCCTGTCCCACGCCGTCGAATAAACCTGACACATGGTCAATATTGAACCCATATATAGCAGCGCCAAAAATACCCGCTATGAATGCCGCCACTACCCAGCGACACGACACATCCAGCCGGCGTGACAATGCCATCAGCAGGCTTACCAGCAACGCCGCCTCAAGAAACTCGCGCAGCACCAGCACAACGGAACTCAATAACATGGCAGTCCCTTCATTGCGCGATTACCATGCCCTGCGCCGTTTTTGGATTGAACTCGCCAAAAAACGGGTAGCTCCCGGCAGCCAGCGGGCCAATAAAAATGACTGCCTTGCCGCCTCCCATAATGACTTTCTCGCGATTGAGCTCGAAACTCTCGAATTCCTCGGGAGTTCGGTCACGATTGTGGACAATCAGTTTCACTTTCTGTCCGGCAGGGATAATCAGCTCGGAAGGGAAAAACAAATGGTCACGAATTTCCAGCTCGAACACCGGCGGTGCCGCCGCCGCCAGTTGCGCGATCAAAAGTCCGGTCAACAAAATTGTCAATTGCCAAGTACGCACTATCTATAATCCTGAGCACCGGACGCCGCATGCGGCTGACTGCCAACCGGAAAAAGCAACTTAACTGCCAGTCCGGAATCAAAGCCTGAATCGTGCAGACTGATTTCGGCATCGTGGATATCCGCAACATGCTTGACAATGGCCAGCCCGATGCCGCTGCCTACAACCCCTGAGTCATTGTGGGCTCCGTCGCCACGCACAAAGCGCTCCAGCACTTTTTCGCGTTGCGATGCCGGTATGCCCGGCCCACTGTCTTCCACCGTCAAGCGGCAAAAATTTCTGCCCGGCTCTATCAACACCCGGATGCTACCGCCGGCCCCGCTGTATTTGCTGGCATTCTCGAGCAGGTTGCGCAGCAGTGTGCGCATGGCGAACTCGTCGCCGCGCATCGACGCCGCTTCAGCGACCAGTTCAATTTGCTGCTTACGCGCCTGCAACTGCGGGTACATTTCGGCGATAACCTGACGGGCAGTGCTGGCGAGATCCAGCTCAGTAAAACTGGAGGCAAACTGTTCCGGTGCGGTGCGATAAAGTTCCAGCACCTGCTCGACCGAACGCTCCATACGATCAACCGCACTGGCCAATGCCTGCAACTGCGCATCGTCATCGCGCGCGTCGCGCAACAGATTATGCAGCTGCACCTTTAATACGCTGATCGGCGTCCGCAATTCATGTGCCGCATCCGCAGCAAAACGTTTCTCGCGATCAAAAGCTGCCTTCAGGCGATGCAGCAATCCGTTAAACGAATCAATCAACTGCGCCAGTTCCTGCGGCGGGTCGGTATCGTCCACCGGCGCCAGATCATCACTGCGCTTGTTTCCCACTTCGTCGGCCAGGTCGCGCAAAGGACTAAGGCTGCGACCGACGATGAACCAGATCAGCAGCCCTACCAGTGGCAGCCCGAAAAGAATCGGCAGTACTGACTCCAGAATGACATTCTCAGCCAGTGCAAAACGCTGGTCGGTTCGCTCGGCGACCAAAATCCAGCGCTGGCTGTCCGGCGCATTAAAACTGTAGGTTCGCCAGCGATAGCCATCAAAATTGGTTTCAGCGTATCCAGGCTGCAAAGCAGCCATTGCCGCTGCCGGCGCGTTCGTTGACGCCAGTACCAGCGCGCCATCCTGCCAGACCTGGAATACCACTTCGCCGGGCGAATCAACCAGCGCGGCCAGCGTATCCCTGCCATCTGCCGCGACCGCCAGCACCGCGGCAACATCTGCCAGGTGCTGGTCAAACAGTTGTTCTGCCTCAGCCATGCTGGTGCGGTAACCGTGCAACGCTGCGAGAAAGTTAATGAGCGTTATGGTGGCCAGCAGAACCACCACCAGAAACCGGCGTATCGAACTCACCTGGCTTTTACCGTGTAGCCAACGCCGCGCACGGTTTCTATAAAATCGGCGCCGAGTTTTTTGCGCAGCTGGTGTATATGCACCTCCAGTGCGTTGCTGGCTACCTCCTCGCCCCAGCTATAGAGTCGTCTCTCCAGGCTGTCACGGGTCTGAATACGGCCGGCATTTTCCAGCAGAACTTTCAACAACATATATTCGCGGCGCGGCAGATCCACTGTCTGGCCATCTTTCTGCACCTGGCTGGCCGCGGTGTCCAGACTGACTGCACCAACCGTAATGATTTTGTTACTGGCTGTGTTTACCCGCCGCCCAAGGGCTCGCAACCTGGCGAGCAGCTCGGCCATTTCAAAAGGTTTAGGCAAGTAGTCGTCGGCGCCACTGTCGAGACCCGCAACCTTGTCGTCGAGGGCATTACGCGCGGTGAGCAAGAGCACCGGCAGATCTTTGTGCTGCGGACGAATCTTGCGCAGCAGACTCAACCCGTCCATATCGGGAAGCCCCAGATCGAGAATCACAATGCCGGGCGGTTCGGTTCTGATCACATGCAGAGCGTCGGTGCCATTGCTGACATGATTGACAGCAAAGCCCTCCTTGCGCAGCGCTTCGCGCAGCCCGGAAGCCAGATCAGCATCATCTTCAACCAGCAGAACAGACATATATGAATTGTACTACCGGCGCAGGACATCTCGCCTTACAGATCGCGCAGAATATTTTCTATCTGCTGCTTGCGGCCCATATCCGCAACCTTGCGTCCCGGGCGCGGCGCAGCACTGAGGGCAAGCTCATAGCGTTGCCGGGCTTCGCCGACGCGCTTCTCAGCCCGCAGGTATTCCGCATAGAAGAAGTTGCTTTCCAGCCCTTGCGGATCAATCTCCAGGCCACGCAACAGAAACTGTTCGGCTTTTTTGTCATTGCCAAAACCAATGGGCCAGCCGGGCACACTGGAATAAAGCGTACCCAGGCTGCTCAGCGCGGAGCCCGCCATGGCGGCTTCATCCAGTTCGAGCGCTGTTTCGAAATCGGTTTTTGCTGCTTTCGCCAGTTTCAGGGCTCCGAGACCGCCCCTGGCACCGGCATAGCTGGACCGAATAATGCCGCTCCATATCCATGCTGATGCTTCATCGGCATGCGCCTGCTTGTAGGCATCTGCAGCGCCAAGCAACTGCTCGAAAGCCTGTTCCTGTGCATCCCCGTTCAGAACAAAATTGGTTTCATCCCAACGCTGCTGGATTTCCGTCAGCGATGCCTCTGCCCAGACCGGCAGCGCCATCACGGACAAAAATAATACCAACGTCCAGATCACATATCGCGGTAGCTTTAGTTGCAGAATCATGATTCAGGTACCTCTGACTGATTTTTCAGCGAACCCCTTGATTACGGACAACTGCTTGCCGAGCGCGTTGTCCACTATGGCCGGCAGCACGGAATTAATGCGCACAAAAAGTTTTTCCGGCCAGCCCAGAAAAAGATCGCCCTTTTTATCTTTTTCCAGCAGCTGCAAGAGGTTATCTATCACAAACTGCGGCGGATCCATGGCATTGCCGAGCTGGTCATTCAGTTCGACTACCGCTGCATTGTTCATATCAGTCCGGGTTGCACGCGGCGCGAGATAACAAACATCAACCGGCGTATCGGCAAGCTCGCGACGCAGCGCTTCGGTAAATCCGCGCAATCCGGCCTTGCTGGCGCAATAGGCTGTGAACCCCGGGTAACCAATGGCGCCGAAAGTCGAGCCTACGTTAACAATGGCCGCATCCGGAGATTTGCGCAGCAGAGGCAACAGCGCATGTACCAGCAGCATTGGCACCCGCAGGTTGATATCCAGCGCAAGCGCAACACGCTCGGCAGGCATCTGCTCGTAAAGGGCGAAGTCGCTGATGCCGGCCGCATTAATAAGAACATCAATTGAAGGTTGATCACTGCATGCCGCTACCAACTCATTGATGCCTGAATCGCTGCGCAGATCTGCAGCAACCATGATGTGCCGGCCGGGCAGACGTTTGGTCAGTGCCGTCAGCCCATCGCTGTTAATATCGGAAAGTACGAGACTGCAGCCGCGATCAGCCAGCGCAGCAGCCATCAGCGCACCCATACCGCCCGCGGCACCGGTCAACACAACCGTTTTTTCTGCGAGTTTCATTCAGGCTACCCCCTCTGCCAGCACCGGACTTTCAGCCAGGGAACTGTCGATACTGCGCAACACATCGCCGAACAAGCGATAAAACACTCTGGCACAGTGAATAATCTGTCGTTGTTCACCAACGTCATCAATGCGATTCATCAGGCTGC
>CAYGKB010000086.1:0-8100 GCA_964350425.1 uncultured Chromatiaceae bacterium
GTTTATGGAGCGATTGGCGCTTGCTGCCCTGGCTGGCAACTTAGCCGGTCTTTGGCTGCCTGTTCCCGGCGAATATTTGTTGCCGGTTACAGCAGTGTTGCTTCTGCTGGCGAGGTTGCGGGGCGTTTGTTACAGCATCGTCGCCTGCCTGCTGGCGGCATGGTGCTGGGCCGCACTGCAGGCCGGCGCTTACAGGGCGGCTTTGCCCGGCATTGAACTGCACACGGCAGATCGCCTGCTGACCGGTTGCGTGGTGAGTTTCCCGCGGCACGGCGTTAACGGCAGCAGTTTTTTGTTTCGCGGCCGGGCAGCCGATGCCGGCAGCGGCCTGATGTATTTACGCACCTATCCGCAGCGTTCGCCCGACTCGTCGGCCGAACCGTTCGTGCCGCGCGCTGCCCATTGCTACCAGTTGCACGTGCGCCTGAAACCGCCGCACGGCCAGAGCAATCCCGCGCAGTTCGACCGGCAACACTGGTTCATGGCCGGGCGGGTGCAGGCAACCGGCTATGTGCGCGACAGCCGCCTGAATCTGCGACGTGGTGATCTGCACGTTGATGCTGTCATGCTCACTGCGCGGCTTGCCGTGCGTGACCGTATCCGTGCAGCGCTTGGCGAGCATGCTGCAACCGCGGTTATTGAGGGCCTCACCGTCGGGGTGCGCAGTGCAATCAGTCAGGAGTTGTGGGAGGTGTTTCGTGCCACCGGAACAGTGCATCTCATGGCCATTTCAGGCCTGCATGTTGGTCTGGTCGCCGGCGCTGTCTGGTGGCTGGCAGGGCTGTTGTGCGGTCGCCTCGCGCCACCCGGCAGGCTGCGCTGGCCGGCACTTGCGGCCGGCGGCTGCGCTGCCCTGGGCTATGCGCTGCTGGCGGGCTGGTCCGCACCGACTCAGCGCGCGGCACTGATGTTTGTGGTGTTGCTGGCGGTCACCATTCGCTATCGCCGGCCGCGTCCGCTCGGTTTGCTGGCGGCTTCGGTACCGGCAGTTGTGTTTGCCGACCCGTTTGTCGTTCTGGGCGCAGGTTTCTGGATGTCATACCTGGCGGTGGCGACGCTGCTGACTGCTGCCGGTGCATCGCCCGAATCGCTGCAAACCGCTGCACCCAGCGGCTGGCGCAGCCGGCTGGCAGCGGCGGCGGGCAATCTGCTGCGGGCACAATGGCGCCTAACTCTGGGCCTTGCGGTCCCCAACATGCTGTTGTTCGACGCCTGGCTGGTGCTCGGACCCGTAATAAATTTAATCGCTATCCCGCTGTTTTCCCTGTTCTTATTGCCACTGACGCTGGTGAGTGTGATGCTGCTGTGGTTGTTGCCCGCCCCCGGTGCAGCACTGCTTGGCCTGGTCGCCGAGGTGCTTGCCGGCGCGCTTGAACTGCTGCGTACCGCGGCGGATTCGGGTTGGGCGCGGTTCGAGGTGAATGGCAGGCAATTGTCGCTGCAATTGTGGGCCGGAAGTCTGAGTCTATTGCTGCTGCTTCCCCGGCCGCTGCGCAGTCCGCCGATGCTGACTGCGTTACCGGCGCTTTGCGCCGTGGTTGGCCTGTTGCTGCCGCAGCCGGCATTTCAGGTTGATGTAATGGATGTCGGGCAGGGCACAGCAGTAGTGATTCGCGCCGGTGAACGTACTTTGCTGGTGGATACTGGTCCGGCCTGGCCCGGCGGCGATGCCGCGCGGACCGTATTGCTGCCGTTTTTGCGTCAGGCCGGTGTGGGCAAGCTGGATGTCGTAGTGGTTTCCCATGCGGATACTGATCACAGCGGTGGTCTGGCTGCCCTGCTGGACGTGTACCCGAGCGCACTGGTGTTGCTGCCCGCGCCGGACGCCGGCAGCGAACACGCGCGGTGCCGGCGCGGCATGCAATGGCGCTGGGGGGATGCCGAGGTACAGATTCTGCATCCGGCCAAACTGGCCGGCTGGTCGGAGAACGATGCCTCGTGTGTTGTCAGCGTGCGATTCCGTGACGTGCATGTGTTGCTGCCCGGGGATATTGAGACAGCGGCGGAAGCGGTTCTGGCTGCCCGGAGCGGCAGCTTGCGCAGTCATTTGCTCATAGCCCCGCATCACGGCAGTTCGACGTCTTCCGGCGCCGTTTTCGTTGCTGCCACTCAACCGGACTATGTGGTCTATACGACGGCATTTCTGAACCGCTGGGGTTTCCCCAAAGCCGCGGTGCTTGAGCGCTGGCGCAACAGCGGCAGCTGTGGCCTCAATTTGCCGGTCACCGGTGCATTGCGATTTACCTGGCAGGAGGGCGGCGGTTTGCAGCTCTCGACCGCGCACAAAAACCACTGGACGCGGCCGTGGGCAATTCGCCCACTGTCTGATGATTACTGCCTTTGATATTGCATAAACTATAAAAACGGCTGGTGCCGGGGTATAGTTGCAGCGCGCTGGTTGGGACACTCCGGGACGGGAATGCTGGAAATTATAAAAGCCGGTGGATGGGTCATGTTTCCCATCATCGTGTGTTCAGTCATGGCAGTCGCCATCATTCTTGAACGTCTGTGGACTTTGCAGGAAAAGCGGGTGTTGCCGCGCCGGCTCACCAAAGAAGTCTGGGAGTGGGTCAGCACCAACAAGCTAAACCACGAGCACCTCAAGGCTCTGCATGACAGTTCGCCACTGGGAGAAGTGCTCAGTGTCGGATTGAGTAATCGTCATCGCAGCCGCGAAATCATGAAAGAGCGGATCGAGGATACCGGCCGGCATGTGGTCCACGATCTGGAGCGTTACCTCAATACCCTGGGCACCATCGCAGCGATATCGCCGCTGCTGGGCCTGCTCGGCACCGTGGTAGGCATGGTAAATGTATTCGAGGCCATCACCAGTCAGGGAGTGGGAAACCCGTCGGTGCTGGCCGGTGGCATCTCGGAAGCGCTGATTACCACCGCTGCCGGACTGATTGTCGCGATTCCGGCCCTGATAGGTTATCGCTACCTGCGTGGCCGGGTTGAGGCACTGGTGGTGCGCATGGAGAAAGAGGCCATCACCCTGGTCGAGGCGCTGCACCGCAAACGCTATCTGGATGCCCTCGGCAAAAACGAAGAGGGCGGAAGCGATGAACCTCAGCAGCCGTAGTCGCGAAGAACCGGAAATCAACCTCACCTCGTTGATTGATGTGGTTCTGCTGTTGCTGGTGTTTTTTATGATCACCACCAGTTTTGTGCGTGAATCAAAAATCGGTATACGGCTGCCGGAAGCCTCATCCACTGACATTGTCGAAGTGCAGGATGAGCCGATGGTGGTGTCAGTCACTGCACAGGGAACCTATCTGGTGAACGGGCGCCTGCTCATTGATGCGCGCGCCGGCACCCTGGAAAACGCTATTCGTAAACTCGCCGGCGACAATCCCGGTACCGAGATAACCATCAGTGCGGACGCGGAAGCCAGTCATCAGGCGGTGGTAACGGCGATGGATGTGGCCGGGCGGGTCGGCTATGTCGAGATCAACATTGCAACCGTCAGGCAGCAGGACGCCGCGGACTGAGCATGGCCGAATCAGGCACGAACACCGCCGCCGGCAAGCAGCGCCAGGACAACCCATATTCGTCAATGGCTATCTACCGGCGTCTGTTGAGCATGAGTTCGCGCTACTGGCCGGTATTCATCGCGGTAGCCATCAGTTCGGCGCTGTTTGCGGCTTCCGATGCCGGCTTTGCCTACCTGATTAAGCAGCTCACTGATACGGTCGCGGCGGGCAGCGAACTGACGCCGCAGCAGCAATGGGTGCGGCAATGGCTGCCGGCAGGCGTGCTGGGGTTGTTTGTGGTGCGCGGGCTCGCCAACTTCGGGTCCGTGTACGGCATGGGCTGGATTTCGAATCGAGTTGTCAAAGAAATTCGCCGGCGCGTTTTCGACCGTTATCTGACACTGCCGACCCGCTTTTTTGACGAGCAGGCTGCCGGAGTGTTGCTGTCCAAACTTACCTATGACGTGCAGCAGATAGCAGATTCGGCATCCAATTCCGTAATTGTGTTGTTCAAGGATTCGCTCACGATTGTTTTTCTGGTCATTTACATGCTGTTTCTGAGCGCTGAACTGGCAGCCTTTGTGTTTGTGGTTGCGCCGGTCATCGCGTTGCTGGTGAGATATCTCGGGGTGCGTTTCCGCCGCCACAACCAGCGTATTCAGGCAAGCGTAGGCGACCTGACGCGCATCGGCTCGGAAGCGTTGCAGGCCAATCGCATTGTCAAGATTTTTGGCGGCCAGCGTTACGAATCCGGCCGCTTTGAAGCCGCCAATGAACACAACCGGCGCATTCAGATGCGTTTGCTGGCAACAACTGCGGCGGGCAACGGCGTTACGGTGTTTGTCACGGCTTTTGGCGTGGCCGGTGTGATTTACCTTATCGGCCGTATTGATATAGCGGTTGCCGATGTGGCGGCTTTCATCACGGCCATGGTGCTGCTGATGGCGCCGCTGAAGCGGCTTACCACTGTTAATGCCACTATTCAGCGTGGTATTGCCGCCGGTGAAAGCCTGTTTCGCATCCTTGATGAGGAGGCCGAACGGGATACCGGAACCCTTGCGCCCGCGCAGATCAGCGGGCGAGTCGAATTCCGTGATGTGAATTTTGCCTACAGCAGCGGCGAAGGCCAGGTGTTGCATGGTATCAATCTGCAAGTGGAGCCGGGCGAGACTATTGCGCTGGTAGGCCGTTCCGGCAGCGGCAAATCTACCCTGGTAAGTCTGTTGCCACGTTTTTACGATTGCGACGCAGGCGAGATACTGATTGACGACATACCGCTTGCAGAATATTCGCTGCAGGGCCTGCGCCGGCATATCAGTCTGGTCAGTCAGGAAGTCACGCTATTTAACGATAGCATTGCCGCAAACATTGCCTACGGCGGTCTGGCGGATGCTTCGCCGCAGGAAATCGAAGCTGCCGCTGCCGCTGCCTATGTCACTGAGTTTACCGCCACGCTGTCCGATGGTCTGGATACCATGGTGGGTGATCGTGGCGTATTGCTGTCGGGCGGGCAGCGCCAGCGAATTTCCATCGCGCGCGCCCTGCTAAAAAATTCCCCGATCCTGATTCTCGACGAAGCGACTTCAGCACTGGATACCGAATCCGAGCGCCATATTCAGGGTGCACTCGATAAGCTCATGCAAAATCGCACCACTTTTGTGATCGCACATCGGCTTTCAACCATTGAAAATGCAGATCGTATTGTGGTCATGGATGAGGGGCGCATGGTGGAAACCGGCCGCCATGACGATCTGATCGTCGCCGGCGGGACCTACGCATCGCTTTATCGTCTGCAATTCAATGAACAGGACGGCTAGGTCGCAACAATTTGTAGCTTCCTGCTGGTATGGCCGTTCCTGGATAGCGGTTGTGCTGTTGCCCCTGTCGTGGCTGTTTGGCCTGTTCAGTGCCGCACGCCGTTATTGCTTTGCTGCGGGCCTGTTCCGGGTGCGCAAAGCGGCAATCCCGGTTGTCGTGGTTGGCAATATCACAGCCGGTGGTACCGGCAAAACGCCAGTCGCTGCATGGCTCGCTGCGGAGTTGCACCGGCGCGGCTACCGACCGGCGATTATCAGTCGCGGTTATGGGGGTACCGTCGGGGCGCAGCCGCGGCAGGTTGAAGCCAACAGCGACCCTACGGTATGCGGCGACGAACCGGTGCTGCTGGCGCGCCTGACCGGGCATCCGGTAGTGGTTTGTCGTGACCGGCTTGCGGCAGCAGCACATGCTGCACAATTGGGTGCGAATGTGGCTGTTGCGGACGATGGTTTGCAGCACTACCGTTTGCATCGCGACGCAGAAATTGCGGTGGTGGACGGTGTGCGCCTGTTCGGCAACGGTTACCGGCTGCCGGCCGGTCCGCTGCGCGAAGCGGTAGAGCGGCTGCAAAGCGTAGATGCAGTATTGATCAACGGTGGCACGCAGGATTTCGGTCGGCGGTTTGATTTGCGGGTTACACAGGCTCGAAGTCTGGACGGCGCCGCCACCTGCGCATTGCGTGATTTTGCCGGTCAGGAGGTCTGGGCAGTTGCCGGAATTGGCAATCCGGCGCGGTTTTTTGGCAGCCTGCGTGAACATGGCATGCAGGTTCGGGAAGTGGCGCTGGCTGATCATGGCCGCGCTGATATAAAAGAATTGCAGCTTGAGGCGAACCTGCCCGTGCTGATGACCGAAAAGGATGCCGTAAAATATGCTGCTGTGCCGGCCGCCAATGTCTGGTACGTTCCCGCAACAATGGAAATTGCCGAAGCAGATGCCGAGGCAGTGATGACTAAAGTGCTGGAAAGATTACCAGCCGCGAGTTCGTGAATATGCAAGGACAATTCAGAATCGTAATACCCGCGCGTTTTGAGTCCACCCGGCTGCAGGGCAAGGTTCTGCTGCCGCTGGCAGGCAGACCGATGCTGCAGCATGTGTGGGATCGCGCCATAGCGAGCGGTGCTGGTCATATTGTGGTTGCCACTGACAATGAAGATGTGGCGGCTGCCGCGCGCGACTTTGGCGCCGAAGTTTGCATGACTTCGGCGGCCTGCCGATCAGGCACCGAACGGGTGGCGGAGGTCTGTCAGCAGTTGGGTTGGGATGATGAGTTGCCGGTCGTCAATGTGCAGGGTGATGCGCCACTGATGCCGCCGCAAAGCATCGTACGGGTTGCCGCTTTGTTGCATGAGCATCCGGAGGCGGCCTTGGCGACTTTGTGCACGCCACTGCAAAGCGAAACTGAGTATCGTGATCCCAATGTCGTGAAAGTGGTGTTTGATGCATCGGGGCGAGCGCTATATTTCAGTCGTGCGCCGATCCCGGCCGCCGGACATGGCCATGATCAGCAGGCGGCGCTGGCGCATGGTTATCGGCACCTCGGCCTGTATGCATACCGGCCGGCGGCATTGCGCCGTCTTAGTGCAGCCGGCCCATGCGAACTGGAGCAACTGGAGAGGCTGGAGCAATTGCGGGCTCTCTGGCTGGGCATGGAGATTCGCATTGCGATTGACAGTGACGCGCTGGGCCCCGATGTTGATACCCGCGCGGATCTGGAGCAGGTTGAAGCCCTGCTGGGCAATTAATCGTTATGGCGGAAACAACCCGGGTGCTGTTTGTTTGCATGGGCAATATCTGCCGCTCGCCGACGGCGGAAGGTGTCATGCAAAAACTGCTGGATGCCGAGGGCTTGAGCGGCCGAATTTCGCTGGATTCTGCCGGCACGCATGCTTATCACGTGGGTGAAGCGCCGGATCCGCGTGCCGTTGCCGCCGCGCGGGAGCGCGAGGTGGAAATTTCTCACCTGCGGGCGCGTAAGGTCACAGCCGATGATTTTCACGAGTTTGACCTGCTGTTGGCGATGGACGCCGACAATCTTGAGGTGCTCAATGCAATGCGGCCGGCCGACAGCCGTGCCGAGATTCGGCTGCTGCTCAGCTACAGCAAGCTTGAGCCCGGAGGTGCGGTGCCCGATCCCTATTATGGCGGTGCTGCGGGTTTCGAGCGGGTGCTGGATCTGCTCGAAGAGGTCAGCGCAGGCCTGCTGGCCGAGTTGATCAGCCGGCAGTCCTGAGTTACGCGCCTTACTGGTCGTCCGACGACCAGACCTTGTAGCTTGACTTGGTTTCGCCGGCTGCAGATTCCCAGGGCAGCAACCGATCCTTGTCGGCAACCACCTTGCTGTCGCCGGAACCCGGTTTGCTGTTGTCCGCAGCCGCATTGTTGTTGCCGCCGGCCGGTTGATCAGCCTGCTTGGGCACAGCGACGGTCTCGGTGACTTTATTGCCGTTACCATTGCTGTTACCGCCATCGTTGCCGTTGCCGGCATGCTGGTTGCCGTTGCCTTGCTGTGCGCCGGCCTGATTCTGCGGCTGATTCTGATTGTCGTTGGCGGCCGCATTGCCACGGTTGCGGCCTGACGACCGCCGCCGCCGTCTGCGTTTGCGGTTGTTGCCACTGCCGTCCTGAGCGTTGTCCTGCGCACCTTTCTGACTGCTTTTCTGCGTCTGTTTGGGCTGCCGGTTTTGTTTGCCTTCCTGTTGCTCGCCACCGCGATTGTCGTTCCGTTCACCGGAGTTACGACGTTCGCCCTGGTTTCTGCGATTACGGTTGTCACGCCGGCCACCGCCGCGCCGCGAACTGCTTTTCT
>CAYGKB010000087.1:0-8061 GCA_964350425.1 uncultured Chromatiaceae bacterium
ACCTGTTAAGCAATCCGGACATTGTTGATTCAGTCGGGTTGTTTCTGCTGCGGCACACCGGTAACGACAAGGATTTTCTCGCCACCCGAGTTTCCTATGCCTTCAATCTGCGCGGCCCGAGTGTGAATGTGCAGACCGCATGCTCCACTTCGCTGGTCGCCACACACCTCGCCGTGCAGAGTCTGCTGTCCGGCGAATGTGACATGGCGCTGGCGGGCGGCTCCACCGTGGAGCTGCCGCATGAAGTCGGCTATGTATACAAGGAGGGTGAAGTACTCTCCCCCGACGGCCATTGCCGCACATTTGACCAGCGCTCCAAGGGCACGGTATTCGGCAGCGGCACCGGCGTAGTCGTGCTGCGGCGCCTTGCCGATGCAATGGAAGACGGCGACCACATACATGCGGTCATCAAGGGCAGCGCTGTCAACAACGACGGTTCCGGCAAGGTCGGTTACCTGGCGCCGAGCGTGGACGGTCAGGCCGCAGCTGTTGCCGAGGCGCTTGCGGTAGCCGCTGTGGATGTCGAAAGCGTGACTTATATAGAGTGTCACGGCACAGCCACACCGGTGGGCGACCCGATTGAAATCACGGCCCTGACCCGCGCTTTCCGGGAATCTACCGATGCAACGGACTTCTGCAAGGTGGGCTCGGTTAAAACCAACATCGGCCACCTCGACACGGCTGCCGGCGTGGCCGGACTGATCAAGACCGCGCTCGCGCTGGAGCACCGTCAGATTCCGGCGTCACTGCATTTTGCAGCGCCGAATCCTGCCATTGATTTTGCCGCCAGCCCTTTCAGCGTAGCGGCCGCCCACAGCGACTGGCCAGCCACCGGCGCGCCCCGCCGTGCCGGCGTCAATTCGCTTGGCGTCGGCGGCACCAATGCTTTTGTGATTCTGGAAGAAGCGCCGCCGCAACCAGCGACCGCGGCCGACAATGCCCCGCAATTGCTGCTGCTGTCCGCACGCAATAAGCGCGCGCTCGACAGCGCCGCCGAGCGGCTGGCCGACTGGCTGGAACAGCAGCCCGCGCAGCCGCTGGGCGACGTGGCCTGGACGCTGCAGGCCGGCCGGCAGGCATTCGAACAGCGGCGCGTGCTCGCCTGCAGCAGCCATGCTGAAGCCATCGAACTGCTCCGCAGCAACGACGCGCAGCGCGTATTCAGTCATACGGCCATGAGCGAAACACCGTCGCTGGTGTTCATGTACCCGGGCGGCGGTGCGCAGTATGCACGCATGGGTCTGGATCTATACCAACATGAGCCCGTGTTTCGTGAGCACATGGATCGGGGTCTCGACATTTTGCAGCAGCGCTTTGGCGCGGATTTGCGACCGGTGTTTCTGGCCGGCGACGCGACCGACGAAACAATCAGTGCAGCGCTGGAAAAACCGGCCACGCAACTGCCGCTCACCTTTCTGGTTGAATATGCGCTGACCCGACTGTGGCAATCGAAAGGTGTGGAGCCCGCCGCGCTGATCGGTCACAGCATGGGTGAGAACACCGCCGCCGCAATTGCCGGCGTGCTGTCGTTTGAGGATGCGCTCGGCCTGCTGTTGCTGCGCGGCCAGTTGTTTGAGGCCACGCCACCCGGCGGCATGCTGAGCGTACCCCTGTCGGCAGCCGAAGTGCAGGAACTGGCCGGCGACGATCTTGATCTGGCCGCGGCCAACGGGCCGCAGCTATCGGTGGTATCGGGCGCACCGGCGGCGCTGGATGCTTTTGCCGCGCTTCTCGAGGCGACCGGTATAGAAACTCAGCGGATTCGCGTTGATGTCGCTGCCCACTCGCGGCAGCTCGAAGACATACTGGGCAAGTTCCGCAGCTATCTGCAGAAGATTCAGCTTAATGCGCCGCAGATTCCGGTTATTTCGAATCGCAGCGGCGACTGGCTGACTGATGAGCAGGCCCGTGATCCGGAATACTGGGTCGCGCATCTGCGCAATACCGTGCTGTTTGCCGATGGCGTGGCAACTCTGTTGCAGGATTCCAATCGCGTGTTTCTGGAAGTCGGACCCGGCCATGTGCTCGGTGCATGCGTGCGCCAGAATGGCAATGCGCCGGCGCAACGGGTATTGCCGTCAATGCGTCACCCCAAGGACAGCGTCGACGACTACACCTTCCTGCGCACAGTTATCGGTCGTCTCTGGGCGCTGGGCGTGGCTGTCGATCTGGATCAGTTGCACAGTGTTGCCCGCCGGCGAGTGCCGCTGCCCAGCTATCCGTTCCAGCACGCCCGCTACTGGATTGAACCCGGCACCGTGACGGCACTGGAAGCCACCGCCACGGTACGCCCAATGGCGGCAGCCGAGATCGCCGACTGGTTCTGGCAACCGCGCTGGGTGCAACATGGTCTGCTTGATACGGATACCGGGCAGCACAAGTGGCTGGTATTTCAGACCGACGAGCCGGTTTGCTCTGCGCTCACCGCGCAATTGCGCGGCGCCGGCAATACCGTCGTCACGGTGCGTGCCGGCGATACCTTTGCCCGCATTGACAGGCACAACTACACTCTGGCGCCCGAAGCCGGCGGCACCGGCTATCAGGAACTGATTGACGACCTCGCCGCCAACGACCTGTTGCCGGACAGAATCCTGCACGGCTGGCTGCTGACCCGCGATCGCAGTTTCCGGCCCGGCTCGACGTTCCTGCACCGCAATCAGGAATACGGTTTTTACTCGCTGTTTTACCTGGCCCGGGCGCTGGCGCGCAGTCTGCCGACTGATGCGCAACTGCATCTGACAGTAATTGGCAATGGCGCCCAACAGGTTGCCGATGAAGCCGTACCGCATCCGGACAAAGCTACCGTGCTCGGGCCCTGCGGCGTGATTCCAAGGGAGTTGCCGAACCTGAGCTGCAGCTTTGTTGATGTGCAACTTGCCGACAGCTCGGCAAAACGCCGCAAATCTTCACCCGCCAGCGGCGACGAGCAAGCTGCCGCCATTGCCGCGCTCAGCGCAGAGCTTGAGGCACCGGCGGGCAACCGGGTAGTCGCCTGGCGCGACGGGGTACGCTGGCAGCGCTTTATCAGCCGCAGCAAGGCAGTTGCCGCAGACCAGAACCGTCTCAGACAAAAGGGTGTGTATCTGCTCACCGGCGGTTTCGGCGGGATCGCCGGCGAGATCGCCGGCTGGCTGGCGACAGAATGGCAGGCGCGCCTGGTGCTGATCGGCAGGACACCCTTGCCGGCACGCGACGACTGGGATGACTGGCTGAACAATCACGACAGCAGCGATTCCATCAGCGCGGCCATCAGCCAGGTGCGTCACCTGGAAGAGCTGGGTGCGGAAGTGCTGCCGCTCGCAGCCGATGTCACGGTAGCCGAGCAGATGCAGGATGCGCTGGCCGCAGTAGAACAGCAATTCGGCACGGTCAATGGTGTATTCCATACCGCCGGTGTCGTGCGCGACAGTCTGATCCAGCTGAAAAGTCAGCGGGAAATTGAGGAAGTGTTTGCCGCCAAGCTCTACGGCACCATGGTCCTTGACGAACTGTTCCGCGCGACCGAGCTGGATTTCATGCTGCTGTTTTCTTCCACCAGTGCGTTCATCGCGCCACAGGGACAGGTGGACTATGTCGGTGCCAGTGCATTTATTAATGCTTTTGCCGGTGCCTGTCACGGTCGCCGGCCCTACCCGGTTGCCGCGGTTAACTGGGGCATCTGGAAAGATGTCGGCATGGTGGCACCCGGCGATGACGACATGCTGAACGATCGCCTGAGCCGGTCTATGCAGCGCGCCGAGCCAAAGGCGACCGCGCACCCGCTGCTGCACAGCCGCTACAGTTCCCGCGAAGGAGTCGCGCATGTGCATGCGCTGCTAGGCACACTGACCAGCAGCAGCGACTGGGTCGTGAATGATCACCGGCTGGCCAGCGGCGAAGCGCTGCTGTCCGGCACCGGTTACATCGAACTGATTCGTGCCGGGCTTGCCGAGATCGGCGTCGCGGCCCCGTGGGAAATTCGTAACCTGGTATTTCAGAATCCGCTGTTTGTGGCTGCAGACCAGAGTCGTGAATTTATGGTGCGGCTGCAGGGCGGCAACGGCCGCTGGGATGTCAAAGTACTGGCAGGCGATATACAGGGCACCGCCGCAGCCGGCAGCAACTGGCAGGAATGTGCCGGCGCCCGGGTAGTGGTTAACGCATCATCAACACCGGCAGCGCTGGATCGCACCGCACTGGAACAGCGCTGCAACGAATCCGTAAACCGCGCCGCGGGTGGCGGGCGACTGCGCACCCGGCAGGAAGATCATCTGCGTTTCGGGGCGCGCTGGCAGGTACTGCGGGAACTGCGGCTAGGCGCCGGCGAAGCACTGGCGCAACTGGAACTGGCACCCGAATTCGCCGCCGACCTGCAGGACTTTGCATTGCATCCGGCATTGCTGGACATAGCCACCGGCTGCGCCATGGATCTGATACCCGGCTATGCCGAGCAGGACGTGGCGAGCAATTTGTGGGTCCCGATCGCGTATCAGAAACTGCGCTATCACGCGCCGCTGCAGGGCGAATTGCTAAGCTGGATAAAACCCGCGAACAACAACGATGCGGCTCACGACTTCGCTGCATTCGATGTCGCAATTGCGGACACTGACGGCAATGTTCTGGTAGAAGTTGAGCAACTCACTCTGCGCAAGACCGACAGCGCGCCGACGATGACTGCTGCACCGGCCGCCGGCATTAATCCGGACGGCAGCCCGGCAGCTGCAAGGCAACGTGCCCGCACGCCCATGGAAGAGGCGCTGGAACACAATCGTCGCCAGGGCATAAGCCGCGAAGCCGGCATTCAGGCACTGCAATGTCTGCTACAGGGGCCGCTGCCGAACGTACCGATCGTCAGCTCAATGCCATTACCCGACCTGCTCAGTCAGGCTGACGCGCTGGCGCAGACCGCCACGCAGGATGACGCTGCGCGGTTCGCCAGGCCGGAACTCGACAGCGATTTTGAAGCCCCGCGTGATGACATTGAAAAATCACTGGCAGATTTGTGGGGCCGGCTGCTGGGCGTCGAAGGCGTGGGCATACACGACAGCTTTTTCGATCTTGGCGGGCACTCGCTGATTGCGGTGCGCCTGTTCAACGAAATTTCGGATCGCTATGACGTTGAATTACCCATCTCTGTGCTGATGCAGTCGCCCGATATAGCCCGGCTTGGCGAGCTGATCCGCGGCGCGGCGCCCGACGCCGAAGCTGCCGGGAGCAGTACTACAGAAACGCCACAAGACACTCCGGGAAAAGGCTTTCGCCATGTAGTGCCGATGCACACGGGCCCGGTGGCGGGAGCAACACCCTTGTTTCTGGTCGCCGGTATGTTCGGCAATGTACTGAACCTGAGTCATCTCGCGCATCTGCTCGGTGAGGAAAGGCCGTTCTACGCACTTCAGGCACGCGGCCTGTACGGTGATACCGAGCCGCACGAAAGTTTCGAGGCCATGGCGCAGGACTACATCGCGGAAATGCGCCAGGTTCAGCCCGACGGCCCCTATTTGCTGGGCGGTTTTTCCGGCGGCGGGCTGATCGCCTGGGAAATGGCGCGGCAGCTGCTGGATCAGGGCGAAACCGTACTCAAGGTACTGATGCTGGATACGCCGGTGCGCGAGCAGCGCCACTTCAGCCTGGCGGACAAGCTTGCCATGCTGTTGCAGGGAATACAGCAACAGGGCCCCGGCTTTTTGCTGCAAAAGGTGCGGGACCGCATTGAATGGGAAAAGCAGAAGCGTTCGCCGGCCGAACAGTTCACCATGTCGGAAGGGACCGCGCTGAATTTCCAGTCCCAGCGTATCGGTGATGCATTCGTTCGGGCCCATGATAAATACCGCATTCCGAAAGCTCCGGTGGACGTCGCCCTGTTCCGGCCCCGGCTCGACGTTCGCTATGAACTCAGCGGCGGCCGTCTGGTTGACGGCGAGCGCAATTTTATTTCCGCCGACAATGGCTGGTCGCCGTTCGCGCGCAATATTGACGTGTATGAAGTACCGGGCAACCATGACAGCATGGTGCTGGAACCCAATGTGCGCGTCATGGTCGCACTGCTCCGGCGCAGTATTGATGAAGCCGAAGCAGCGACGGCAGAGCCACGGCGCTGATGCGCGCGGGCAGCGAGCGATGAAAGTACTGGCTGCATCCAGCGGCGGCGGACACTGGGTAGAACTGCTGCGCACCCTGCCGGCATTCGCCGGCAATGAACTGCACTTTGTCACCGTGCGGCGCGACTACCAGGCCGATCTTGAACAGGCGGCAGGCTTCTATACGGTTACCGATGCAACCCAGTGGAATCCGCTGCGCGCGGCACTGCTCGCTGTACAGATGTTTGTGCTGGTAATGCGGCTGCGACCGGAACTGGTAGTCAGTACCGGCGCCGCCCCAGGCTATTTTGCGATACGTTTCGGCAAAATGTTCGGCGCACGCACCATCTGGATAGACAGCCTCGCCAATGTCGAGCAGTTGTCGAAGGCCGGCCGGATGGCCGGCCCGTATGCCGATTTGTGGCTCACTCAATGGCCCGATCTGGCGCAGCAGGACGGCCCGGATTTCGCGGGACAAGTCATATGATTTTCGTCACGGTCGGTCATCAGATGCCGTTTGACCGGATGATCCGGTTAGTGGATACATGGGCCGGACAGCAGCCGGGCGCTGACGTCATGGCGCAGATCGGCGCCAGCGACTTTGTGCCCCGACACATGGAATACCAAAAGCTGCTCAGCCGACGGGAATTCGATGCCTGCCTGCAACGTTGCAGCGCGGTGGTTGCGCATGCGGGTGCCGGCACAATCATTCAGGTTCTGGGCTGCAACAAACCCTTGCTGGTGTTCCCGCGACTCGGCCGGCTGGCGGAAACCCGCAACGATCATCAGGTCGGCACGGCACGGCACTTCGCCGACCAGCAACAACTGCTGGCTGCTTTTACGGAGCAGGAGTTTATGCAGAAGCTGGACGAACTGGCACAGTTTCGGCCGGCCCGTCCGGTCGGGCCTTACGCTTCGGCAGAACTGCTCGAGCGGCTGAGGTCTTTTATATAAGTCGCAAGTTTCGCGGCTTCGGTATCTATCAGATGCCGTTCCCGTACCCGTTCACGGCCTCTGCTACCCATGGCCGCAAGCGTTTCCGGCGCGCAGCCGAGCACTTCTTCCATAGCATCTGCCAACTCATCAACCGCACCTGCCGGAATCAGCCAGCCGTTTTCGCCCGGCCGCACCAGTTCCGGGATACCTGCCACGTAGGTGGTCAGCGCAGGTCGTCCTGCGGCCATGGCCTCCATGATCACAATGGGCAACCCTTCGGCAAAACTGGGCAGCACCAGCGCACGGGCAAGCTGAATTTCCTCGCGCACCGCTGCGCCGCTCAGCGAGCCGGTCAGCTCAACATGTTGTTCCAGATTGTGCGCGCGAATAAAGGCTTCGAGTTGCGGCCGCAATTCGCCGTCACCAATCAGGACAATGCGGAAATCCCGGCCCCGGCCGGCCAGTTCGCGGGCAGCTTCGAGCAACAGCAATTGGCCTTTTTGTTCGTTCAGCCGACCGATACACACCAGGCGCGGCGCGGTAGGGAACTCCGCCGCATCTGCCACGAAACTGCTGCTGTCCAGACCACAGTGGACAACTTTGATTTTCGGCCAGTCGGCCGGGTCTACCCAGCGGCACAATTGCGCCCTGCCATATGACGAAATGGTCACGGCGAACGCCGCCGATTTGACTTTGGCACCGAGTTTAAGACCCTCGGGCTTGTCGAATTCCTCCGGGCCATGCACGGTGAAACTGTAGGCCGGTCCGCCCAGCGCGCGCGCGAGCATGACGATTTCCGTCGAATTGGTACCAAAATGCGCATGCACGTGCGTGGCGGCAAATTCTTCCAGCCACTGCACCAGTGTGCACGCCTCAATAAAATAGCCCAGGTGAAACGGCAGCGGCCGGGCGCCTCGCCAGCCCATGCACAACGCCAGCCAAAGGGCGGCAAAAAAGGCCCGCGGCGACTGCAGCAAGCGGCGTGCCGTCTGCGTCAGCAGCTCGACCGGATTTTGCCTGAGAATATGCCGGGTACGATCACGCTCGCTGATATCCGCAGCGTCTA
>CAYGKB010000088.1:0-7889 GCA_964350425.1 uncultured Chromatiaceae bacterium
TCTGCCGGACTATGGCCTGGCGACACACCAGGAAACCTACGTAGGGCCCGCCGGCTGACATCGGCACGCCAAGTGGCTGACCTTCGCCACAGGCGATATCGGCACCCTCGGCGCCCCACTGACCCGGCGGCCGCAGCACTGCCAGTGCAGTCGGGTTGACCACGGCAATAGCCAGCGCACCGTTGGCGTGCGCCCAGTCGGTGAGCGCATCGACCTGTTCGAGGTTACCGAGGAAACTCGGTTGCTGCACTGCCACCGCGGCAAAGTCGCTGCCACTCAGCGCTGCCAGCGCGGCATGGTCACAGCAACCATCCTGCAACGGCAGTTCCTGCAGGCTGATGCCCTGCCCCCGGAGCATGACAGTGGCAACCTCGCGGTAATAAGGATGCAGTGAACGCGCCACCAGGATGCGCCGCGATTTGCTGCGCCGATTAGCGCGCACGGCCATCAGGCAGGCTTCGGCAAATGCAGTGGCACCGTCATACAGTGAGGCATTGGACACATCCAGCCCGGTCAGGCCGGCCAGCATGGTCTGAAATTCGTAAATGACCTGCAGCGTGCCCTGACTGGCCTCAGCCTGATACGGCGTGTAGGCCGAGTAAAACTCGCCGCGCGTGGCAATATCCCATACCGCCGCAGGCACATAGTGATCGTATGCGCCCGCGCCGATAAAACACAGCGGCTCACCGTCCGCGCGCGCGCGCCTTTGCATCAGCCGGGTGATTTCCGCTTCACTCAGCGCCGGGCCGACTGCCTGTATACCCGCCATGCGCAGCGCCGCCGGAATTTCATCGAACAGCTCGGCGCAGGAACTGGTGCCGGTAGCCGCCAGCATCGCGGCAACATCGGCATCCGTATGCGGAATAAATGGCATCAGTCTTCCAGTTCAGCAAGAAAGCGTTCGTAGGCTTCGGCATCCATACAGGTATCGAGCTCGGTGGCATCGGCAGGACGCAGACGAAATATCCAGCCATCATCGTAAGGGCTGCTGTTCACCAGTTCCGGTTCTTCTGCCAGCGCTTCATTGACTGCAGTGATTTCACCGCCCAGCGGGCTGTAAACATCGCTTGCTGCCTTCACTGACTCCACCACCGCGCAGGCGTCGCCGGCGCCAAAATCGCTGCCGTTTTCGGGCACTTCGACGAATACCAGTTCGCCGAGTGCGGCCTGCGCATGGTCGGTAATACCCACCGTGACATTGCCGTCGTCTTCCAGGCGCAGCCACTCGTGATCCTCGGTGTAAAGCAATTGGTCCGGCACTTCACTCATTTGATTTTTCTCCGCTACTTTCCTGTTACCGGTACGTCCGGGATTGCTGCGCCGGTTTAATCGCCGGCAACCCGAACCTGACCGTTTCTGACAAACGGCGGCCGCACGACGCGTGCCGGTATGGTTTTATTTCTGATGACGACTTCGCACTGTCCGGCGGCAGCAGCCGGCACACGGGCCAGTGCGATCGACTGCTCCATGGTAGGCGAAAACCCGCCGCTGGTGATTTCTCCCCCGCCGGCCGGCGTGTTCACCTGCTGCCCTGCCCGCATAATGCCACGCCCTTCGAGCACCAGGCCGACCAGTTTGCGCGCAGCGCCCTGCTGGCGCTGCTGTTCCAGTGCCGCGCGGCCGATAAAGTCACGGTCAGCCGGCTCCCAGGCCACCGTCCAGGCGAGGTTACTTTCCAGCGGCGTAGTGCCAAGGGTCATGTCCTGACCGTAAAGGTTCAGTCCGGCCTCCAGCCGCAGGGTATCGCGCGCGCCAAGTCCGCACGGCTGCGCGCCTGCTGCCACCAGCGCATCCCACAGACCGGCAGCTTGCGCTGCCGGCACCATGATTTCCCAGCCGTCCTCGCCGGTGTATCCGGTGCGGGCGACGAACAGTTCCGCATCTCCGCCGATCTGCAGCGACGCAAAACTTTCCAGCTGCAAAGCCATGTCACCGGCGCCACCGGGCAACAGCGGCGCGGCCAGACGACGGGCTGCAGGGCCCTGCACGGCGAGCATGGCAAGCTCGGCGCGCTCATTAATTTCCACCGCAAAATTTTTCGCCGTCTGTGTCATCCACGCCAGATCAGCAGCCCGGGTGGCAGCATTGACGACAAGCCGGAAATCATTGCGGCCGCGGCGATAGGCAATCAGATCATCCACCACGCCGCCCTGCTCGTTCAGCATACAACTGTAAATACCTTTGCCTGAGCCGGTTTCCGGCAGGCGCTTGATGTCGTTGGCCAGCAGGTACCGCAACCAGTCTTCGGTGCCACTGCCGCTGATATCCACCACCGTCATGTGTGACACATCAAACACCCCGGCATGACGGCGCACGGCATGGTGTTCATCAAGCTGTGAACCATAGTGCAACGGCATGGCCCAGCCGCCGAAGTCAACCATGCGGGCACCGGCAGCCTGATGGCGTTCATAAAGTGCAGTCTGTTGCATAACGAATTCCGGATAACCGTACACGGACAAAAAAACACCCAATAAAAAAGGGCGGCAGGAAACTCCTGCCGCCCCTCTGTCCGTTTACCTGAGAGATCGGGCCCGACAATTTGTCGTGACCGCACCCCTTCGGTGGGCCGCCTGAGCATTGTTCATGCGGCCGCTCTCCAGAGTCGATTCGAACCCGCAATCCGTTGTGCCTGAGCGTTTCCGAGCGAGTTGCGCCTTCGGCGGCCGGTCACCCCGTATGCACGGGGCCGACTCTCTCACGCGGGTTCCGAAAACCGAGCCGGCATGATAACCGCTGCGCTGGCCGCAAACCAGTCCCGCAAAGTCTAGTCACCGGAAAGGTTGTTGTGACCCATCGCCTGTTCGGCAAGCAACCGCTTCAGCGGTCCGGCGCGATCCACCAGGCCGAAACCTGCACCGGCAACATCTGCCAGTGGCGAGCGGAACAATGCATTCAGCCCGTCCATCAGACCGAGCGTTAATACATTATCGCCCTTGCGGCGTCGTTCGTAGCGTCGCAGCATGCGCGGATCACCGGGATCCGCCCAGCGTTGTTGCAAATGGCGGCCCAGTTCCGCGGCCAGCACCGCCGCATCCCGGAACCCCAGATTCGCGCCCTGCCCGGCCAGCGGGTGCACCTGATGCGCGGCATCACCCAGCAACGCGAAACGCTCGCCGGTATAAACCTCGGCGTGACTGCGTTGCAGAGGAAAACTGCGCCGCTCTGTGGTGCAGGTGAAGGCACCGAGTACAGCATCCGTTGCCTGTTGCAAACACTCCGCAAAGTCGAGTTCGGACATGTTCTGCAGTTCGGCGGTGCGTTCCTGCGGATGAGTCCACACCAGTGAGCTGCGACCGTCGGCCAGCGGCAGCAGTGCCACCGGACCGTCCGGCAGAAATTTCTGCCAGGCCGTGTCGGCATGCGGAATTTCGGTCGCCAGATGCGCCACCAGCGCGTTCTGCCGGTAGCCGCGGGCACGACTGCGCACACCCAGTTCCTGACGCACCCATGACCGGGCACCGTCGGCACCGACCAGCAGACGCGTATGCCAATCGCGACCGCCACAGCGCACTGCATAAGTGTCAGCAGTGCGCCGCAGCTGCTCGGCAGGCTGCGCTATCCACTGCAGCATCGGTTCCGCAGCAAGTTGCTCCCACAGCACCTCGCGCACGGCACGGTTTTCCACGATGCTGCCAAGCGCGGCGACGCCCGTTTCGGCAGCACTGAAACATAGTGCATGCTCACCGTGCGGGCCGCCGCCATCCTGCCACACCCGCATGGCTTCATAGGGATGCCGGGCAGCCGCGGGCAGCGCATCCAGAGCCCCGACCTGCTGCAACAGACCCAGCGATGCCGGCGACAATGCCGAGACACGCAAATCCAGATCCGCGCCCGGCTCACGCGGCGCCGGCGGCCGCGGTTCGACCACGGCAATACGCAGGTCAACCGCCGGCCGTTGCTGCTGTATCAGACGCGCCAGCAGCAGACCGACCATGCCGCCACCGATGATCATGATGTCGCAATCGGCTGCGCGGTTCATGGGTCCAGCCCGCGAGCCAGGCGTGTCATGCGTCCGCCAAGGCCCATAGTTTGCCGCGCCAGTAATCGTTTGCCGGCCGGGAAGGTATCGAACACAGCAAGGCCCAGCCCGCGGGCATGCGACAACAAACGCCCGCGACGGCCAAACAGGCGAATCAGGCCATCGGTGAATGCCACCACCCTGCGCTGATCGTTATGCCGCCAGTCGGCATAGTTTTGCAGCAAAGATTTCGCGCCGGCATCAAATTCAGCAGGGGTTTGGCGGCTGCCGGTTATCAGCAGTTCGGCCAGACTCGCAGCATCGCGCAGGCCCAGATTAAACCCCTGACCGGCGACCGGGTGCAGACCGTGCGCGGCATTGCCGATCATGACCGCGCGCTCGGTTGTCAGCGCCGCGGTCTGCACCAGCGACAGCGGATAGGCGGTGCGTTTGCCGAGCTTGCGCAGTCGGCCGAGACGAAAACCGAGGCGGTTCTGCACCTGCTGCAAAAATTCATTGTCGGCAAGTGCGCTTAACTGTTTGGCCTGTTCGGTCGCGCAGGCCAGCACCACGGTATACAAACCGTCGGCACCCGGCAGCACCGCCAGCGGCCCCTGCGGGGTAAAGCGTTCAAAAGCCGTATGGCCGGCATAGCGGCGGTCAACCTGCACGTTGGCGACAATGGCGGTCTGGCCGTAGTCGTCAATTGCTGCGGCAACCCCCAGTGCTTCCCGCAGGCTCGAGCGCGCACCGTCTGCCACCACCAGTAAACGCGTGCGCAGCGTTTGTTCACCGTCCGGCGTCGCCACCACAACGTCACGACCGTCAGCAGCCGGCACAGTGGCAGTCACGCGGGCCGGGCAACAAACATCCAGACCGGTCAGCTTGTTAATGCGCTGCCACAGCGCGGCCCCCAGCCGGCGCCCTTTGATCACAAAACCGAGTTCCGCGATACCCTGCTCCGCGGCATCAATAAGCGCATTGCCGAAACGCTGTTGCTCCGACACATGAATGCGCGTGATAGGAAACGCATCGCTCTGCAGCGCATCCCACAAACCGAGTTGCCGCAGGATGTTGCAGCTACCATGCGACAGCGCAATGCTGCGGTCATCAAAACTGGCCTGCACGGCACTGTCGTGCGGCTCGGCTTCAACCAGCGCAATGCGCAGATCGCTGGCGGCCAGCGCGACGGCCAGGCTGCCGCCGACCAGACCGCCGCCGGCAATCACCACATCGTAATCTGGCGGTTTGTCCGTCACGCTAATGCTCAGTCGGCCACCGCGCTGCCTGCCAGCGCTTCAATGTCATCCGCTGCGACCGGCAGCGCGGCGGTCAGCACCTCGTTGCCGTCGCGGGTTACCAGCACATCGTCCTCGATGCGTATGCCTATGTTGCGCCACTGCGCCGGAATATTGCGGGCATTGGGTATGTAGAGGCCCGGTTCGACGGTCAGCACCATGCCGGGTTCAAGCAGTCGCCATTGATCCGAGACCTTGTAGTCACCGACGTCATGCACGTCCATACCCAGCCAGTGCCCGGTGCGATGCATAAAAAAGCGCCGGTATTTGCCGTCGGCAATCAGTTTTTCGGGCTCACCTTTGAGCAATCCCACACGCACCAGCCCTGCCGTTATCACCTGCACTGCGGCATCATGCGGATCGTTCCAGTGCCGGCCGGGTCGCACCTGTTGAATCGCAGCGTCATGCGCTGCCAGCACAATGTCATACAACGCCCTCTGCTCAGGCGTAAAACGGCCGTTGACGGGCCATGTTCGGGTGACATCCGCGGCATAACAATCGTATTCGCAGCCCACATCGGCCAGCACCAGGTCACCGGCGCGCAGCTCGTCGGCGTTTTTTACGTAGTGCAGCACGCAACCGTTGGCGCCGCCGCCGACAATGGGTTGATAGGCCGGCTCGACGGCATTGCGCCGGAACTCATGCAGGTACTCGGCCTCCAGCTGGTACTCGTGCATCCCCGGCGCGCAGGCCGCGATGGCGCGGCGATGCGCGGCCACGCTGATGCGCGCTGCCTTCTTCATGGCGCTGATTTCTGCGCGGCTCTTATATAAGCGCAGGTCATGCAGCAAATGATCAAGTGCGACGAACTCATCCGGCGTGTGCTGGTCGCCGCTGCCGGCTTCGCGCAGATCATTGATCCAGCCCATCAGCCGCGCATCAAAATCCGGCTGCGCACCCATGGTGTAGTAGACCCGCTCACACTGGCCGATGATGCCCGGCAACACGTCGTCAATCGTATCAATGGCAAACGCCTCGGCAGCACCGTATTCACTGACCGCCCCCGCCGGGGATGCGCGTCGCCCGTCCCACAGTTCACGATCCGGATCGCTGCTGCGGCAAAACAGCAGGAACTCGCCGGCAGCCCGCCCGGGCACCAGCACGGCAACGGCGTCGGGCTCGTCAAAATCGGTCAGATAGTGAAAATCGCTGTCCTGCCGGTAGGGATATTCGACATCGCGATTGCGCGTGCGCACCGGCGCCGCCGGCAGAATAGCGATACTGCCTTTACCCATCATGCGCATAATGGCGCGACGGCGGCGGGCAAATTCCTTGCTGTTCATCGCGGGGGCCGCTCCCTGTCGGGTGACGCGGCCGCCGTGCGCAATGCTGCGGTCGCATCATATATAAGCTGCACCGACACCCGCACGTATTCCTGCAGCTCGGCATAGGCGTTTTCGCCCGCTTCATCAGCTTCGCCTTCGGCGCCCGCATTGGTGATGGCGCTGAAATCTTCGAGTATTTCCGCGATGTCCTCGCCCGCCAGCGTATCGGCAGCCTTACCCTGATCAGCGCCGCCGGCAATTGCCAGACCCTGCATGAAACCATGGCACCAGTCCGCCAGCGCGGCCGCACGTTCCCGCAGTGGCGCATCGTCATCCGGCAATAACAACTGAAAAGCCAGCTGGCCGGCTTCCAGCTTGACCAGGCTGTCGGCCGCTGCGGTTTGCAAAGTCCGGCCGGCTTCCACTGCCAGTGCATTGTCAGTTGCGGAAGCAGCGAGTTCCGCCAGCCAATCCTGCAGGGCAGCAGCACCGCGCAGGCAGGCACGGCCGCAGAAAGCGCCATGGGCTTCGGCCGGTTCCCAGCTCGCCTGCATACTTCCCAGCAAACGGCGGAAAGCTGCAAAATCCATGCTGTCAGCGTTGTCGGTGGCTGCCACGTTCGATTTCCCGGAAATTCTGCCCTGACGGAGTTTCAGGGGAGGCTAATCCTAACACCGCTATAACAGTCAGCGTATTGACCGTGAAGCAATGCAGACACTATATTGGCTCACATGTCTGATTCAGCCGATAACAATTTTGTTAACGAACTCGCGCGTCTCGAGAAGCGGCTCGACGAGCTGGTCGTAATTTGCAGCCAACTCAAGGATGAAAACCGTTCTCTGAAGGAGCGGCAGGATTCCCTGATTGCCGATCGCGCCACTCTGCTGCAGAAAAACGAGCAGGTGCGCGCGCGGGTGGAAGCCATGATTAATCGCCTCAAAGCCATGGAGCAAGGCACATGACGCAGATGTATGCACACGTTAACGTCAAAATACTTGATAAGGAGTATCAGGTCGCCTGTAAAGCGGACGAGCGTGCTGATCTGCTGGATTCTGCGGAATTACTTAATGCCAAGATGCTGGAGATTCGCGACAGCGGCAAGGTAACCGGGCTGGATCGGATTGCCATCATGGCAGCGCTGAACCTGGCCAATGAACTTATCCAGTTGCGGGGCGTCGAAGATTCGCTGGAAAACGATGCTGCAGTGCGCATTGCCGCCATGCGCGAACGCGTCGAGTCGGCGCTGCAGTTTGGCCAGCAACTGGAAATATAAGGCCTGGCCAGGTCCCGGAGACCTGTCTGCCGCGCCCGTTTCGTTTTGACTCCTTCTGCGGTGTTCGATGCGGATCTGGAAGTCCCTCGACCCTA
>CAYGKB010000089.1:0-7760 GCA_964350425.1 uncultured Chromatiaceae bacterium
AACCGAGCCTGATCTTGGCGGTGTCGTAAATTAATTTAAGTGTTTCTGCCATGTCTTCCGGCCTGCAGGAGCGCGTGATTATAACGAAAGTCCGCAACGCGCATAGCCGCAGCAGAATATTCCACCCACCCTCGGTCAGACTGCCGCAACCACCGGCCGGCACCTTTTGATACCAATATTTTTTCTATATTTTTCATAAAGATAAAGATTGTTGGCCAAATATAATTTGCGGTTATGGGGCGATAACAACAACTACGTTCACGGCAACGCGCACAGCCCTTACCTTTAGCGTTCCCTGCCCTAAGCCGGAGTAGAAAATGCTGGGTCTGGCAAAAACAAACGCTGACTTGCCGCACAACCTGAACCTCGACGCTGCCGATGAGAATCAGCCGCTGACACTGGATGAGGAATTGTCACGCGAGGCCGCGCTGAAACACTGCAATGATTTGTTTGCCGCCATGTCGGCGGAAGAGCGCGTTGCGTGGTCGCTGCAGAACCTGCCACAACAACCCGTGCTGAGCTCGAGCTTCGGCGCACAGGCGGCTGTATCTTTGCATCTGGTTACCAGTCAGAAGCCCGATATTCCGGTGGTATTTATTGACACCGGTTATCTGTTTCCCGAGACCTACCGGTTTGTTGACGAACTGACAGAACGCCTGCAGTTAAACCTGCGCGTATATCGCAGCAAGACCAGTCCTGCCTGGCAGGAAGCGCGCTACGGACAGCGCTGGAACAAAGGCGTCGAAGGGCTGGCCGCATACAACTATGAAAACAAGGTTGAACCGATGGAGCGCGCGCTGCGCGAGCTGCAGGTAGGCACATGGTTTGCCGGCCTGCGCCGCAGCCAGTCAGCATCGCGGGCCGCTCTGCCGTTCCTGAGCTGGTCGGGCTCTCCGGGTCAGGCGCGCTGGAAAGTGCATGCCATTGCCGACTGGTCGGATCGCATGGTTTTCGCATATCTTAAAAAACACGATCTGCCCTATCACCCGCTGTGGGAAAAAGGCTATGTGTCCATCGGCGATGTACACACCACCCGGCCCATCCATGAAGTGGAGCGGGCGGAAGAAACGCGTTTTTTCGGCCTGACCCGCGAATGCGGGCTGCACGATATCGATATTTCGACGGTCTGACGTCAGGCGCTGTCGGCACCGAATTCATCATCGCAACCGCCGCGCAGCGGCAGCTCGATATCGGCGAACAAGCTGTCAACTTCTTCCTGAGTCTCCAGGTTGGCCGCACGCTGGGTTAATTCCGGCAGCAGATGGGCGGCGAACAGTTCGGCAAAATCCACCATGTAACCGCGCAGCACCGAGTCACGGCGATAGCCGATCCAGGTGGTCACCCGCGGGAACAGCCCCGCGGCATCTACCGCAACCAGATCGTCCTTGTCCTGGCATTCCCAGGCCATTGCAGCCACCACGCCGACACCCATGCCCATGCGCACATAGGTCTTGATGATGTCAGCGTCGCGCGCGGTAAACACCACATCGGGCTCCAGCCCTTCGGCCGCAAACGCCCGCTTGAACGACGACTCACCGGTCAGACTGAACACGTAGGTAACCAGCGGGAAGCGCGCCAGTGTGGCGATGGTCAGCGGTTCCTGCAGGTCGGCCAGTTCATGCCCTTTGGGAACCAGCACGATGCGGTCCCACTGATAGCAGGGCAACAACACCAGCTCCGGAAATAACTGCTGCGAACCGGTAGCAATGGCGAAATCAACCCGGTTGGCGGCCACCAGCTCGGCTATCTGTTCCGAGGTGCCCTGATGCAGTTCCAGACTGACCTTGGGGTAACGATTGCGAAACTCGCGCACCACATCCGGCAATACATAGCGGGCCTGGGTATGGGTGGTGGCGATCGACAGGGTGCCCTCCTGCTCCTGCGACATGTCGCTCGCCAGGCTGCGGATATTTTCCACCTCGCGCAGGATGCGCCGTGCGCGGGCAATGACTTCGTGGCCGGCCGGAGTAATAGCAGCCAGGCTTTTGCCCTTGCGGGTGAAAAGCTGTATCCCCAGTTCCTGTTCCAGCAATTTAAGTTGCTTGCTGATGCCCGGCTGGCTGGTGTACAGACGTTCGGCCGCCGCAGTGATATTGAGGCCACTGTCAGCGATACCCAACAGGTAACGTAGTTGCTGTAAAGTCATGTTTTTTATAAATAATATTGCTAGGCGACGGAAGCCGCCGCAGCGTCAGGCGCTATATAACCATTTGTTACAAGCGGCTGTCAAACCGGCCGGCAAATATATAGCCGCGAGGCATAAGTGAAGAAATAGATACTATTTTTTTATTCACCGGCGACTGACTAAGGTACGCGCTGAGAACTCCCGGGCCCAACGGACCCCACTGCGTACCCATGGACTACTTCCCGATTTTCGCGCGTCTGCAAGGAAAGCCCTGCCTGATTGTTGGCGGCGGCGCGGTTGCGTTGCGCAAGGCCCGGCAGCTGCTGCGCGCGAGCGCCGAAGTCACCGTGGTGGCACCCGCTTTCGATGCGACCATAAAGAAACTGGCTGCTGCCGGGAAACTGCACCTGCAACAGCGCGACTTTGCCGCGGACTGCCTGGACAACGTTGTTTTTGTGGTGGCCGCAACGGATGATCAGCACGTTAATGCGGCGGTTGCAGAGGCAGCAGCGCAGGCCCGCGTGCTGTGCAACGTGGTGGATGACCGCGAGCGCTCCACGGCGATTCTGCCAGCTGTCGTGGACCGCTCACCCGTGTTAATTGCCGTATCCAGCAGTGGTGCTGCGCCGGTGCTGGCAACCCGCCTGCGCCAGCAACTGGAAATTGAAATTGCCCCGCGCACCGCGGATCTGGCGCGCTTCATGGGCAAGTGGCGCGACGCCGTGCGCCGGCGTTTCGGCAGTATCGACGAACGCCGCCGCTTCTGGCAGAGCATGCTCGACAGCGACATTGCGGCCATGCTGCTGGACGGTGATGCAGCAACGGCAGAACAGATTTTTGCCGAGCGTCTGCAGGCGCCGCTGCCCGCGGAGCAGCAAGCAGGCATCGGGCTGATCGTTGGCGCCGGGCCGGGCGATCCGGAACTGCTGACCCTCAAGGCAGTGCGCGCACTGAACACCGCCGATGTGGTGCTGTATGACCGGCTGGTAAACCCCGAGATACTCGACTATGCCCGCAAGGACGCGGAGTTTATTTACGTCGGCAAGCAGGCCGGCAAGGCCTCCACGCCGCAGACCGAAATCAATGCCCTGCTGGTGCGACTGGTCAGCCAGGGCAAACGCGTTTGCCGGCTCAAGGGCGGCGATCCGCTGGTATTCGGCCGCGGCGGCGAAGAACTGGCTGCACTGGTCGGTGCCGGATTGCGCTGGCAGATCATTCCCGGCATAACCGCCGCCAGCGGCTGTGCCGCTGCCGCGGGCATACCGCTGACGCACCGGCAGGTGGCACGCTCGCTGACCTATACCACCGCCCAGACCAATGACGGCAGCGAACCCGACTGGCAGGCACTGGCGGGCGCCGGGCAGACGGCCGTGTTTTATATGCCGGTCAGTCGACTGGAGTCTATTTGCCAGGCACTGATTGCAGCCGGCCGCGCCGCCGATTGCCCGGTGGCACTGATAGAAAACGGCAGCCGCACCAATCAACGCACCTTGCGCGCCACGCTGACTGATTTGCCGCAACTGGCCAAAGACCAGCAGATTGGCAGCCCTGCGCTGCTGATTGTGGGTGAAGTGGCCGGCCATGAGTGGCCGCACGCAGCCTGAACGGAACCCGTTATGCAGGATTTTAATATCAACCATTTACTTGTCTGGCATCGGCTGCGTGAACTGACCGGTGTCGGTATGTCTGACCGCAGTCGCACGCAACTGCAGGCCGAGACTTTTTTTGTTTCCACCTGCATGCGCGAGTTCGCTGTCACAACACGGCAAGTTAATTTGCCGCACCAAGTTGCTGAAAGCGGTTTGCAAAGTTTGCACGGCGCCGCCGCCTATGCATTCTTGCTGCGCACGGTGACCGGTTTGAACAGCTCCATTCCGGGTGAAACCAACATCCAGGGACAGCTGCGCAAAGCATGGGACAGCTGGCGCGAGGCGGCAGCCGCACAGCGGGTAGCCATGCTGACGCCGCTGCTGCAGCGCCTGTTTGCCGACGGCAGCAATGTACGCCGCAAATATTTGCAGGGCATCGGCGGACACTCCTACGGTTCACTGACCCGCAAACTGCTGAACCCGGACGGCGATGCCAGAGTACTGCTGGTCGGCGCAGGCGAGCTGGCACGTTCCGTCGCGCCGTTCTTTCGCAACCGGCAAACGGCTGTGTGGAACCGACATGCGCCTGCAGCGGGCGCTATTGACACTGCCCTGATGTTCGCCCCGCAGGAGATTGCAGCAGCTGCTGCATGGGCCACGCATGTGGTCATAACCACGCCGCCGGATAGCATAAACGATGCGCTTTGGGCGGATGTTCTGCGCAGCGCAGCGCAGCTGCAGAAAGTTGTGCACCTGGGTCTGCGGCGTGCGTGCCGTGGCAGCTGGCAGGGCTTTGCGGCCTGCCATGACCTTGATGATGTGATTGAATTTCGCCGCAGCCAGACCTCTCTGCGCTCCATGCGCATTGCCCAGGCTCGCGCGGCCTGCGATGCCATCGTCGCAAACTATCCTGCTACCGCCGGGAATATCCTGGTCAGCGCCGCGGCCTGATTGCCATGACCGCACCCCGCACACCCGCAACCCTGCGGCTGGGCACGCGAGCATCCCTGCTGGCCGTGGCCCAGAGCCGGCAGATTGCCGCGCAGCTCGAACAGGCCCATCCGGGCCTGCAGATTGAGCTGGTGACCTATGGCAGTCGCGGCGACAGCGATCAGCAAACACCACTGACGGAGGTCAGCGACCGGCAGTTCTTTTCCGACGAACTGGACCAGGCACTGGCAAACAGCGCAGTCGATTTTTGTGTGCATTCGTGGAAAGACATAGATGGCCCGCGACCAGCCGAGTTTTTGCGCGCTGCCGTGCCGACCCGGGCGCTGCCACATGACGCGCTGCTGTTCCGCGGTGATATTGCGGAGGTGCTGAAAAACGGCCGACCGCTGCGCATCGGCACGTCATCGGCACGCCGCCAGATTAATACCGGGGATTTCCTCGACTGGGCGCTGCCCCGCCACGGACGTCCGCCGCGTTACGAATTTCAGTCGCTGCGCGGACCGGTGCACCAGCGGCTGGCCCGCATCGCCCCGGCGGCCGGCAGCGACCGGCTGGACGGTGTGGTGCTGGCGCTGGCAGGACTGGAGCGACTCTGGCAGGACAGTGATGGCCGCGATGCTATCGCGGCCGTACTGAACGCGGCGCGCTGGATGATCATGCCGCTCAGCGCAAGCCCGGCGGCCGCTGCGCAGGGTGCCCTGGCGCTGGAGACGCAGCGGAACAATGATCGTTGCATCAGCTTGCTACGCGCCGTGCATGACCCGGAGACTGCAAGGCTGGTCGGCATCGAGCAACAACTGCTGCGGCAGGTAGCGGGCGATGCCGCCGGTTTCGGCGCCACTGCTGTCAGCGATCCGGTGCTGGGATTTGTGGCACGGTTACGCGGGCGCACCGCAGGCAGGACAGCGCCGATCTGCATAACCCGGGTGGCTGATGACCGTCCGCCCGCGCCTGCGGCTCGCGCCTGGTCGGGACACAGCTGGCAGCGTGCGGCGCGCAAACACAGATTACCCGCAACCGCGTTGCAGGCACCCGCGATGTTTGTGGCGCATGCCGATGCCATCGATGCAACTACCGATATTGCTGCTACCCGCCTGTGGACCAGCGGTCCGCGCAGTTGGGCGACACTGGCCCGACAAGGCCTGTGGGTAGAAGGCTGTGCCGATAACCTCGGCTTTGATGCCCTGAAACCACTGCTGGCAGCCCCGGTGTTGCAATTGCCGCCGCTCGCTGACTGGCTTGCGCTGACCCATGCGGCAGCTGTGGCAAGCTGGGACGGCAGCGGCATCGGGCGCACCGTTGCCACCTACAACGTCGAAGTGGCTATTGACCCGCAGGAGGCGGCCCGCGAACTGCAACAATGCGATCACTTTTACTGGTCGAGCGCGCGCCAGTATGGCTTGTTGAAACCCTACCTGCCTGCGCAGGCGCAGCACGCGTGCGGCCCGGGCAAAACCTATCGCGCTCTGCGTGCCGCCGGCGTGACTGACGTGCGCCCGTTCGCTTCGCGGCAGGAGTGGCAGCGATGGCTGGCCTGAGTCACCGCCGCACCCGGCTGACACCGGCGATTCGCGAACTTACACAGGTAGCCCGGCCAGCCAGCCGTCAGTTCATTCAACCGCTGTTCGTCAGCGAAAGTGCCACCGCACGGGAGCCCGTACCGGGCCTGGACGGAGTCTGGCGCGATACACCGGATAGCCTGCTGCAGCAGATTACGGCCGACATGGAACAGGGCATTAACAAGTTTCTGCTGTTTGGCGTACCGGCGACCCGCAGCGACCGGCATTTTGATCACGCGTTTACCGCGGCACAGATTGCTGCTGTCAAAGCGGAATTCGGCGCAAGTGTCTGGCTCGCCGCGGATGTCTGTCTGTGCTCGTCCACCAGTCACGGCCATTGCGGCATCCTCAACAGCCGTGGCGACCGGGTGGAAAACGCTGCCAGTGTGGCAGAAATCAGTGCCGCCGCATTGTTGTATGCGCAGGCCGGCGCCGACTGCGTTGCGCCCAGCGACATGATGGACGGCAGGGTCGCGGCTATCCGTCAGGCGCTGGATGCAGACGGTTATGATGCGGTTGTCATCATGAGTTACTCCGCCAAGTTTCATTCCGGGTTCTACGGACCGTTTCGGGTCGCCGCAGAATCCGCCCCGGGTGCCGGTAACAAATTAACGGATCGCGCCACCTACCAGATTGATCCGGCGCGGCCGGACGATGCCCTGCTAAGTTCGCAGCGCGATGCAGCCGAAGGCGCTGACATACTCATGGTGAAACCGGGCCTGCCCTACCTGGATGTACTGGCCCGGCTTAGCGACGCCATTCCGCTGCCGTGGGCGGTGTATCAGACCAGCGGTGAAGCAGCCGGCTTCAATTTGCTGGCGCGTGAAGGGCTGGGCGATCGCGCACGCCTGAACGTTGAAGCGTGGACCGCATGCGTGCGCGCCGGCGCGCGGATGATAATCAGTTACGATGCCCGGCAGGCTCGGGACTGGCTCGGGTCGTAGTCGCGCAGGACTGCAGTCATGACCCGATCGGCCGATTATTTTGCCCGCGCACTGCGCGTTACACCCGGCGGCGTGCACTCACCGGTGCGCGCCTTTGCCGCAGTCGGCGGCCAGCCGCTGTTCATCGAATCAGCCAGTGGCGCAATAATCCGTGACGCCGACGCCAATTCCTACACAGACTATTGCATGGCATTCGGACCGCTGATTCTCGGCCACGCCAACCCATCGGTAGCCGCGGCAGTGCATCAGGCGGTAGACAATGGCTGGAGTTACGGCACAGCCGAGTGCTGGTCACTGCAACTCGCCGAACTGATCACCGGACGCCTGCCCTGGGCGGAGCAGATTCGCTTTGTTAACTCCGGCACTGAAGCCGTAATGACCGCGCTGCGACTGGCACGCGCCGCTACCGGCCGCAGCAAACTCGTCAAGTTTGCCGGCTGCTACCACGGCCATAGTGATGCGATGCTGATTGCCGCCGGTTCCGGCATGAGTGGCATGCCGGCCAGCGCGGGCGTCACTGCGGCGACTGCCGCTGATACACTGGTATTGCCGCTCGCTGATAGCGACGCACTGACAACAGCCTTTGCCGCTC
>CAYGKB010000090.1:0-3405 GCA_964350425.1 uncultured Chromatiaceae bacterium
ACTACGATCTGTGGCAGGAAATCATGCGCACCAATGTGCTGGGCACGTTTCGTCTCACGGCTGCTCTGTTGGCCAATCTTCAAGCCGGCGAACGCCGAATCATCGTCATGATGTCTTCCGATCTGGGTTCAATTGCCAATAACGAGCAGGGCATGTCGTATGCATACCGCTCCAGCAAGGCGGCCCTGAATATGCTCACCAAAGGCCTGTCGGTCGAACTGGCGCCCCGGGGGTTCACCGTGATTGCGCTGGCGCCGGGCTGGGTCAGAACGGATCTGGGCGGTCCGGATGCCATGTGGCCGGTAGACGAAAGCGTGCGCAGGCAGCGCGAAGTGCTGGCCGGTCTGGGGACCGAAAAGAACGGGCAGTTTATCAACCTGCTGGGCGAGGCCGTTCCCTGGTGAGCTATACCTGATCCTGCAGCGATGCCATATCAATCACAAACCGACGGGAGGTATCACCGGCAGACAGCTTTTCGAACGCTGCGTTGATTTCATCCATCCGGATCATTTCGCATTCAGGGTGAATGTTGTGTGCTGCACAGAAGTCCAGCACTTCCTGCGTTTCCGGCAGACCGCCAATCAGCGATCCGGCGACGCGCCGCCGGCCGAAAATCATCGGTACGGTCAGCGGTTCATCAAGCGGCCCGATCTGACCGACCAGTACCAATGTGCTGTCTATATCCAGCAACGGCAGGTATGGATTAATGTCATGCTTGACCGGCACGGTGTCGACAATCAGGTCAAAAGCGCCTGCCGCGGCTTGCATGGCACTGCTGTCCGAAGATGCCAGCAATGTTTCGGCGCCCAGTTCCCTGGCCATGTCTTTTTTGTTGTCGGTGCGACTGATTACGGTGACACTTGCGCCCATGGCGACGGCCAGTTTCACTGCCATATGGCCCAATCCGCCGAGTCCGATCACGCCCACGCGACTGCCTTTGCCCACGCCCCAGGCTCGCAGTGGCGAGAAGGTGGTGATGCCGGCGCACAGGATGGGTGCTGCGCGGGCTAAATCGAGGCTATCCGGCACCGACAAGACAAACTTTTCCCGCACAACAATATGGCGGGAATAGCCGCCATGGGTCATTTCTCCGGAGACCGGATCGGGCGAGCCATAGGTAGCGGTGAAGCCATTGCGGCAATACTGTTCATGGCCCTTGTCGCACTGGTCGCAATGCTGGCAGCTATCAACCAGACAGCCCACGGCAACGTTGTCACCCACTTTGTAGCGAGCTACTTCCGGCCCGGTATCGATGACCCGGCCGACAATCTCGTGGCCCGGCACCAGCGGGAAGGCGGCCATGCCCCAGTCGTCGTTCACGCTGTGCAGGTCCGAATGACAGACGCCGCAATAAAGAATCTCTATAGCCACGTCGTCTGCGCGCAGAGCGCGTCGTGCAAAATGAAACGGTGTCAGCGGGGCACGGACGGATTCCGCTGCATAGCCGATTGTGCGCATAAGTTGTTGAAAATTAGTAAATTGTAAATCCTTGACGGATCAAGGGCTGCTGCCAGTGTACTACCCTGGTGGAGGTAGTTCGAATCGGCCGAAATCGCCTGAATACGGCGTCCACAGGCCGTTTGGCGTATTTGACTCCTGGTCCGGGTTTTGCCGCAAAGCCGCTCTGTAAGGCCCTGTGAGCCTCAAAAACGGCTGTTTTGAGTTGGCTTGGGCTCAATGGCTGTAAGTGGCTATTTTTTCAAGAAATAGCTTCACAAAGAAACGAAAATAACCTATCCTTTCTTAGTGAGATTGACTAAGAAAGGATCGTTTCCTAGTGGTGGACGGTAAGAAAGGTCCAAAGAAAGAGGACGAGAGAGAGCAGGGACGCCTGGGCACGTTTGTCGAAACCGCCGCTGGCGGTGAGACCGTGCGGGCTTTCGTGCCGCCGCCGCTGCCGCCAAACCCACCGCTCAAACTCGACAGGCTCTATGGCCTGCTTGAGCAGGCCAACCGCGCCTTGGGTCGGCTGGACGGCGTGACTTCCATCCTGCCGGATACGCCGCTGTTTCTCTACATGTATGTTCGCAAGGAAGCGTTACTGTCCTCGCAGATCGAGGGCACGCAATCCTCGCTGTCGGATTTATTGCTCTACGAGAGCGACGAGGCACCGGGCGTTCCGCTCGACGATGTGCAGGAAGTCTCCAATTACGTCGCGGCGATGGATTATGGCCTGGAGCGATTACGCAACGACATGCCGTTGTCCAATCGACTCATTCGTGAAATTCATGGCGTGCTGCTGAGTGAGGGCAGGGGTGCCAACTTGCAGCCGGGTGAATTCCGGCGCTCGCAGAACTGGATCGGCGGTGCGCGTCCAGGCAACGCGGCTTATGTGCCGCCGCCGCATACCATGCTTCCGGATTGCATGGGCGACCTGGAGGCATTCATCCACGGTGAAGACGTGGGCCTGCCTGTGCTTATCAAGGCCGCCCTGGTGCATGTGCAGTTTGAGAGTATCCACCCGTTCCTGGACGGCAATGGGCGACTGGGCCGTTTGCTGATTACCTTCCTGCTGTGCATGGAAGGTGCATTGAAAGAGCCCATCTTGTACCTGAGCTTGTATTTCAAAACGCATCGTCAGTATTACTACGAACTGCTTCAACGCGTTCGTGAGAAAGGCGACTGGGAAGCCTGGCTGGAGTTCTTTTTAGAAGGCGTCAAAGACACCTCTGATCAAGCTGCCGACACGGCTAAGCAGATTCTCGCGTTGTTTGAAGACGATAGAGAGAAGGTTGAAGGGCTGGGCCGTCCGGCCACCTCGGCGCTGCGCGTGCATCAGTACCTACAGACAAAACCAATTTTGTCTGTACCTGTCGCTGCCGATGCGCTAAAACTTTCAGCGCCGACTGTGCGCAAGTCTGTCAATCATCTGATTGACCTGGGGATTGTGAGAGAAACAACAGGCAAGCGGCGCGACCGCTTGTTTGTCTATAGCGACTATCTGGATATTTTGAACCAGGGAACTGAGCCGCTGTGAGAGAGCTCAGTAAAAGGAAGTGAACGCGTGCCTATATTAAATTGGCTAACACGAGATCAAGATGTTAGAGCGGCTAAGAGAGCGGCTTATCGTCTGCTGGAGGAAGTGCCCGAGTTGTCCTATGGGGACAGAGCTACGGGCAATATGCTCATCCAAGGGGATAATTTGGAGGCGCTAAAAACTCTCCTTCCATTCTATTCCGGGCAAGTGAAATGCATATATGTCGATCCGCCATTTAACACGGGACAGGCGTTCGAAAATTACGATGACAACATAGAGCACTCTATCTGGCTGAGTATGATGTTTGCGCGATTTGAGATGTTGCGTGACCTGCTTTCCGAGGACGGCACGATTGCGGTGCATCTCGATGATGAGCAGATAGCCTACGCGATCGTGATGCTTGACGAAATTTTCGGCAGAAAGAACCG
>CAYGKB010000090.1:3415-7644 GCA_964350425.1 uncultured Chromatiaceae bacterium
TTCAAGCAGGGGAGCGCTGTAGGGCACAAAGCAATTAATCCCGGTGTGGTTACCATTACTAACTATGTGATTCTGTATGCGAAGAACAAAGCTGGAAGCTGGAGCCCAAATCGAGTTTTTACCGCGAGAGGTCGCGACAAGAGATATGCGTCGTATATCGAAAATTATGAAGCCCCGTATAAGCAATGGAAGCTTAAGCCATTGGCCGCCGCTTTTTCTGCGCAGTTTGATGAAACCCCAGCTCAGTCAAAGAAGCGTATGGGGGCGGAAGAGTACGAAAATGCTATCAGCGAATTCGTCTTGGCAAATTCTGAGCGCGTTGTTCAACCGGTGCGACCGGCGTATGACAGTGTAGGGCAGGAAACTCGTGAGTTAATTGATAGGTCGTCTGCGGAACCGAACAAGGTTTTTTTGCAGGAACGAGCAGATCATTCTGATATCTATTTGTGTGCTGGGAAGAGGTGGCTTTTCTATCGAAACAAGCTTAAGGAGATTGACGGAGAACTGGTCGCTGGAGAGCCGTTAACAAATCTTTGGGATGATCTGTTGTCGAACAATCTCCATAACGAGGGGGAGGTAAAGTTTCCAAAAGGAAAAAAGCCAGAATCCTTGATAAAGCGGGTGTTTGAGCTTTTTTCCGAGGAGAACGATATCGTACTAGACAGTTTCCTCGGCTCTGGCACTACATGCGCCGTGGCTCACAAGATGGGGCGACAGTACATTGGGATAGAGCTTGGCGAGCATGCAGTAACTCATTGTCAACCGCGCCTGAAGAGGGTCGTCGACGGTGAGCAAAGCGGTGTTAGCAAGGCTGTCAACTGGAATTCTGGCGGAGGCTTTCGGTTTTTTCGGCTTGGTGACGTTGCTTTTGATAGTGACGGGCGTATTTGTGAGGGAATTCGGTTCCCGATCCTGGCTGCTCATATATGGTTTAGTGAAACGAACACGCCATGGGGCGGAAAGGGTACGAGTCCTGCTCTGGGTATTCATGAAGGTAAGGGGTACGCGCTTCTGCATAACGGGATACTTGGCGATAAGCGTCCTGATGGCGGGAATGTGTTGACCAGCTACACCCTTCAGATCATTCGAGACAAGATAGGAAAAATTGATAAGAACTTCTCTGGCACGTTGATTATTTATGGCGAAAGTAGTCGTTTGGGTGAGGCGCGGCTAAAGAGAGAAAATATCGTGTTCAAGCAAACGCCATATGACGTAAAAGCGCGCTAGGGGAGCGATATGATCTTAAAGGAATATCAAAAACAAACATTAAAAGTTCTGCGCGATTATCTTGAGCTTAGCCGTATCGCGGGCCCGGCTGCCGCGTACAAGGAAATTATAGAAAAGCCAGAACAAAAAATGGCGTTGGGGCGATACGCCCAAGGCTACAAGGCTTTAGACGGCTTGCCTAATGTCCCGTATGTTTGCCTTCGCTTACCTACAGGGGGCGGTAAAACGCTGCTTGCGGCCCGATCAATCGGTATTGCTCGCGATGCATGGGTTGAAAAGGACAACCCGACGGTTCTCTGGCTCGTTCCGACGAATATTATTCGCAAGCAGACGGTAGAGGCGCTTAAGAATCCCCGACACCCGTATCGCCAGCAAATGGATGAGCTTTTTGAAGGGCGTGTCCGTGTCTTCGATATAGGTGACTTTACGCAGATCAGACCGCAGGACATTCGGGACTATCTGACTGTGGTTGTGGGAACCATTCAAACGCTCAAAGTTGCTAATACCGAGGGGCGGAAGGTCTATGCCCATAACGAGGACATGGAGCCCCATTTTACGGGCTTAACCAAAAATCTTGGCGATCTCGAAAAGCAAAACGGTAGCAACGAAGTCAAATTTTCGTTTGCGAACCTGCTTCATACCGTCCACCCGATCATGATCGTGGACGAGGCTCACAATGCGGTTACGGGACTTTCGCGGGAAATGCAGCAGAGGGTGAGCCCGAGTTGCATCATTGAGTTTACGGCGACGCCCAGGCTGAACAGCAATATTCTGCACAGTGTTACTGCCCAAGAACTGAAAGATGAGCAAATGATAAAGCTGCCGATTGTGCTTGCCGAGCACATGAATTGGCAGTCGGCGGTAGATGCAGCTATACAACGAAAACAAGAGCTCGCAAATGTTGCCGAAAAAGATACACGGTATATCCGCCCGATTGTGCTGTTTCAGGCACAAAAGAAAAATGAGGAAGTGACCGTTGAAGTGCTGAAGAACTACTTGGTAGAGACCAGCGGCATAGACGAAGAAAAAATCGCAATAGCGACTGGAGAGCAGCGCGAGCTTGACGGTATAGACCTTTTCGATCCCAAGTGCCCGGTGGAATACGTCATCACGATCGAGGCCCTGAAGGAGGGGTGGGATTGCTCGTTTGCCTATGTCTTTTGTTCTGTATCGCGTATTCAGAGTGCGACTGCCGTGGAGCAGCTTCTTGGTCGGGTGCTCCGTATGCCTTTTGCTGAGAGGCGTGAGGCTCCTGAGTTGAACCGCTCTTATGCTCATGTATCGGAGCCAACCTTCGCTGAGGCGGCCAACGCTCTGCGCGACAAACTTGTCGCAATGGGCTTCGATGAGGTCGAGGCAGCACTAAACATTGAGTACGAATTGCGCGACGACTCGGAGCTTGATTTAACAAGCGGGCTGTTCGGGCAGCAGCAAAAGCCTAAACCGACCATGACGGAGACCGCTGATAGCGCCCCTGATCTGACAGCGCTGTCCGACGACGACAAAAAAGCTGTGTCGGTTAATGAAAGAGCGGATGGCAAGTACGACGTAACGGTTACTGGCCATATTACCGATGAAGCCTTAACCGCAATTTCTTCAGCGCTGCCCGAAGACAAGAGGGAGAGTTTCAAGAAGAAGTCAGCCGACTTCAAGAAAAAGGTAGAAAAAGAGCTTTGCCCAGCCGCTCGCCGCGTTCCATTCGCGGTCCCCAAATTGATGTTCCAGGTGCAAGGGGAGCTGGAGCTCGCCGACCACGAAATATTTGATGAGCATAATGATTGGTCGCTCCTGGACTATCCAGCCAAGCTGTCCGAGAGCGATTTTACGATAAGGGACGAAGCAAACACGTTTGAAATCGACCTGGATGGAAGAAAGCTGGAAATCTCGTACGCTTCTCAAGAGGAGCTTCTATCCCTTGATATCGAAGTCGAAAACTGGACTGATAACAAGCTGGCCCTGGAGCTCGACAAGCTGATAACGGATTCGCGGTTTAGTCAGGCGGAACGCCTCAAATGGTGCTTGGAGCATGTTCAATACCTTGTCAATGAGCGCGGCATCCCGCTGAGTGCTCTGTGGCGTGCCAAGTTCGTGTTGGCGCGCAAGCTTGTAGAACTGATCAGGGACTTGAAAGCGCAGGAAGCAAAAAAAGCCTATCAGCAGTATCTATTTGCGCCGGAATCCAAACCAAGCATCTCTTTTGGCAATTCGTTCGAGTTCCGTGACGGAATGTATGACGGCCAGAAGCCTTATCGCGGCAAATTCCGGTTCAAGAAGCACTATCTAGAAATTGTTCCCGAGATCGACGGTGGCGACAAAGGTGAAGAGTTCCAGTGTGCGATGGCCTTAGAGAGCTTGCCCGAGGTCAAGCACTGGTTGAGGAATGTCTCAAAGCACGAAGCGTCCTTCCGGCTGCCATTGGCACAAAACTGGACATACCCGGACTTTGTGGCCGAGTTAAATGACGGCAGGTTGCTTGTCGTGGAATACAAGGGCGCCCACTTATTGTCAGACCCCGAGACCAAGGAAAAGAAGCTTATAGGCGAGCTTTGGGAGCGGGAAATGAAAGGAAAGGGCCTGTATATCATGGCGGTGAAGGATGACGACGGAAAAGACGTTCGGGCGCAATTGATCGATAAGGTCGCAAAATAGATTTAGAAGGGATGATTGGGGAAGGTCAGGTATGGACCTGACCTTACCCCTGTAATTGGTCCACGTTTTCACTAGTAAAAATCATTATTAAGCAGCTTGCCGTTGAACTGCTCACGAAGCTTCAGGGGAATAACGATTCGTCCGTGCCAGACATTGCCGTGTCGGTTACGGACGAGAAATTGAGTAACAGCCATCACACACCTCGCAAAGCGCGATATACCACCTCGGCGTATCACCTTGGGTACATTTGGCTGAGCGAGTGTCGAAGCCCTTGGGAATAAAGGGCTTTAGGAAATTATGGTGCCCAGGAGAGGACTTGAACCTCCACGGGGTTGCCCCCACTGGCACCTGAA
>CAYGKB010000091.1:0-7526 GCA_964350425.1 uncultured Chromatiaceae bacterium
TTTCCTGGGACATCAGGTCATCTTTCTGCCACGCCTCGGGCACCATCATCATGACAGCTTCCTGCAACGAAAAGCCTGCCATCAGCAGGAATTCCAGCACGTTGTCGAAAGCGCCCGAGTCGGACACGTCCGGTTCAATCACCGGGAACAGTTCCGCGATGTCATCGCCGAACAGATCGCTCTGCGCCACACCTTCACGCGCGCGCATCCAGTTGGTATTACCGCGCAGTGTGTTGATCTCACCGTTGTGAGACATGAAGCGCATCGGCTGGGCACGATCCCAGCTTGGGAATGTGTTGGTGGAAAACCGTGAATGCACCATCGCGATGTGCGAGGTGTAATCCTCGCACTGCAGGTCCGGGTAAAAAGGCGACACCTGATCGGGTGCAAACATGCCTTTGTATATGATCACCCGCGGCGACAGCGAGCAGACATAGAACATGTCAGCCTGTTCAAGCGAGGTGTCATTACGCAGGGCATGAGTGGCTTTTTTGCGTGCCACGTAAATTTTCCGCTCGAACGCATCGGCACTCAGGCCATCCGGCGCTGCCACAAAAAGCTGTTCAATTTTCGGTTGTGCGGCGCGCGCCGTGGGGCCGATGTCCGCTGCATCGGCATCGGTCGGCACATCGCGCCAGCCCACCAGCTTCAGACCGGCCTGGCTGATCAGATCAGCAAACAGCGTCTTGCAGCGCTTGCGTTCGGCCCGGTCGGTCGGCAGAAACACATTGCCCGCGGCGTAACGGCCGGGATCGGGCAACTCCGCAGCGAAGGATTCTCTGGCAACGCGGCGCAGAAACTCATGGGGCAGTGCGGTGAGCATGCCGGCGCCGTCACCGGTGTTGCGTTCGGCGCCGCGGGCCCCTCGGTGATCCATCCGGCAGCCGAGGTGGTCAGCATCCTTAACGATCTGGTGGCTGCGCTCACCTTTAATATGCGCGACAAAACCGACCCCGCAGGAATCATGTTCCAGTTCAGGCCGGTATAACCCGTGCGCTTCCGGTAATCCGCGTGTGTTGTGCACACCCATACTCAATTCCCACAATGTTGCGGCGATGCCCGACGCGGGGGACCGCCCGATATCCATTTCAATACGGCTTGCGTAGATGCCGGCAGTGCCGGCGCTTGGCCATAAGCCTTTGTTTTTATTGGCTTCCTGGTGACGATCTTGTGAATCGTTATGTCACCCGCGGCCAAGCTGGCGAGAACCGCGCATTATAGCCGCAAATCCCGGCACGACTCAATCCTGCGGCCACAGAAGTTCAGGCTAAGCACCTGAATCCATGGTGCTTTTGTGTCATTTTCCGGCGGATGTGACGGCCGTCAAAGTATCTGACCTGCCCCGATTGCGATCATGCAGGCATGAGTGATTATGACTACGAAGAACTGCTGCAATTCTGGTTTGCCGATCGCGAGCGCAGCGAGCTGACGGTGGACAGCCGCATGGCGAGCTGGTTCGGCAACGATCCGGCCTTTGATGCCGAGGTAGCGGAACGTTTCTGCGGCCTGGTGGACCGGGCGCTGCGGGGCGAACTGGATAGCTGGGCCGCCGAGCCGCGCGGCCGGCTGGCGCTGATTCTGACACTGTGTCAATTGCCGCGGCATATCTACAAGCACAGCAAACAGGCCTTCCGCGGTGATCGCAAGGCGCTGAAGCTTTGCGAACAGGGCGTTGCCGCAGGCTCTTATAAGAGTCTCACCGAACTGGAACAGCTATTCTTTTTCATGCCGTTGCAGCGGATCGAATCACTGAAGATTCAGCAGACTTCGGTAAAGATTTTTGCCGCGCTGACCAAACGGGTGTCCGACACCCTGCGCGACACCTTTGACACCGTGGCCCAGTTTGCCGAACTGCGCCACGACATCATTGCTGAATTCGGCCGCTTCCCTCATCGCAATGCCGCCCTCGGACGCGAGACCACCGGCGAGGAACAGACCTACCTGTCAGCCTGACCGGCTGCCGCCCCGCGCGCAAGCCGCCAATTGCCCCGCGCGCCCAACCTGTCTATGGTTAGGCAACCGCTTGCTGGGTGGAGGCCCTGTATGCATTACCGCGAACCGCGCCGGGTAGCCATTATCGGCAGCACACGTATTCCTTTTTGCCGCGCTTACACGGCTTATGCCGATCAATCGAACCAGGACATGATGACGGCTGCGCTGAGCGGGCTGGTCAACAAGTACAACCTCAAAGGTGAAAAGCTCGGCGATGTATCGCTGGGTGCGGTAATCAAGCATGCTCACGACTGGAACCTGGCGCGCGAATGCGTGCTGGGCAGCGGGCTTGCACCGGAAACGCCGGGCTTTGATCTGACCCGCGCCTGTGGCACCAGTCTCGAAGCCGCTATCCTGATCGGCAACAAAATCGCTCTCGGACAGATTGATGCCGGTATTGCCGGCGGTACCGACACCGTCAGCGACACACCGATCGGTTATCCGCGCGAATACCAGAAGCTGCTCATCAAAAGTGCAACCGGTCGCAGCCTGGGCGCAAAACTCAAACCATGGCTCGGCTTGCGACCGCGCTTTTTTAAACCGGTGTCACTTGGCGTGACTGAACCGCGCACTGGTCTTTCCATGGGCGAGAGCATGGAAATCACGGCCAAGCAATGGCAGATCAGCCGCGCCGATCAGGATGAACTCGCCTGCCGTAGCCACCTGAACGCGGCGGCTGCCTGGCAGGAAGGTTTTTACAGTGACCTGGTGGTGCCGTTCTCCGGTGCCGACGTTGACAATAATGTGCGGCCCGACTCCTCGCTGGAAAAACTCGCCAAGCTGCGACCGGCTTTCGACCGCTCGGAGGCCGGCACCATGACAGCCGGCAACAGCACGCCGCTGACCGACGGCGCTGCCTCGGTGCTGCTCGCTTCAGAAGAATGGGCGGCCGCGAGGGGCCTGCCGGTGCAGGCCTACCTGCGTTACGGCAAGGTTGCCGCGGTGGATTTTGTCGGCAGCGAAGGCCTGCTGATGGCGCCGACCTATGCGGTATCGGAAATGCTGCGCGATGCGTCGCTGGGTTTTGGTGATTTCGACTTTTTTGAAATCCACGAAGCTTTTGCCGCGCAGGCACTGGCGACCATGAAAGCCTGGGAAGATCCGGACTTCTGTCGCGACAAACTCGGCCGCGATGCACCGCTCGGCTCGATTGACCGCAGCAAACTGAATATCAAGGGCGGCAGCGTGGCCATTGGTCACCCCTTTGCCGCCACCGGCGCGCGGATACTCGGTTCACTGGCGAAGCTGCTCGACAGCAACGGCGGCGGGCGCGGCTTAATTTCTGTCTGCACGGCCGGCGGTATGGGTGTCACGGCTATTGTTGAAAAGCAGTAACGAAGGTTAACAGCGGGGGTCTGCATGGATAATTTCTTAATCGCCGTCAACGCGATTCTCTGGCACGACTATGTGCTCTACATAATGGTCATCACCGGACTGACTTTTACGATCTGGAGCGGATTCTGCCAGTACCGCGCACTGACCCACGGTGTACACGTTATCCGCGGCCGTTATGACGAACCGGACGATCCGGGCGCCATCAATCACTTTCAGGCGCTGGCCACGGCTTTGTCGGCCACGGTGGGACTGGGCAACATCGGCGGTGTGGCCATAGCCATTTCGCTTGGCGGTCCCGGCGCGGTGTTCTGGATCTGGGTAATCGGCGCTCTTGGTATGGCCACCAAGCTGACCGAAGTGATCCTGTCCATGCTCTATCGCAACACCGATGATCCGGACAACCCGCATGGCGGACCGATGTACGTGATTCAGAAAGGCCTGAAAATGCGCTTTCCCAAGTCAGGCAAAACCGGCGGCTTTATCGGCGGTCTGTTCTGCGTCACCTGCCTGATTATGGCAGCCACCGGCGGCAACATGTTTCAGGCGTGGAATGTCGGCACACTGACACAGGAATACTTCGGCATTCCGTCCATTGCCTCCGGCATCGTGCTGGCGGTAATTCTCGGTATGGTGATAATCGGCGGCATCAAGCGCATCGGTGCCGTAACCGGACGGTTAGTACCGATCATGGTAGCGCTGTATTTTCTGGCTGCTGTCTATGTGCTGTTTGTAAACTTCGCAACCATTCCGGAAATGTTCGGCCTGATTATTGAAGGCGCATTCTCCACGCTCGGCGCGAGCGGTGCATTCATCGGCGGCACCATGGGCTACGCCTTTATGTTTGGCATGAAGCGTGCGGTGTTTTCCAACGAAGCCGGTCAGGGCACATCGCCGATTGCACATTCGGCAGCGAAGACACGCGAGCCGGTGCGCGAAGGCATCGTGGCCGGACTGGAGCCTTTCCTCGATACGATTGTGGTCTGCACGCTGACAGCGCTGGTCATCCTCAGCACCGGAGTCTGGCAACGCGGTGCGGAAGCAGTGTTGATTGATGAACCGCGATTCACTCAAACGGCTGAGGGCTGGATGTCGGCGCCCACCCTGGTGTCGGAGCGTGACGGTGCGGACTGGGATGACGGCGAAAACGTATTTCTGATCGTTACCAGTGACCTGAACCCGCGCAGCGACAACAACCTGCACCGCATAGACGGCAATCTGCTGCTCGCCGAAAACGGCGAGTTCTATATCGAATGGCAACCGCTGGCAGTGACTAAAAAGCCGGTGGTCAGTGATCAGGGTGTTTACCTGAGTTATCCCGGCGCCACACTCACGGCCAAAGCCTTCGACACCGTTGTGCCGGGGCTTGGCAAGTGGCTGCTGACACTGGCGGTATGGCTGTTTGCCATTTCGACCATGATTTCCTACAGCTATTACGGCGAACAGGCCATGGTGTTTCTGGCCGGCGACAACTCGGTGATGCCTTATAAAGTCGTGTATTGCCTGCTGGCAGTCATTTCCACAATTGGCTTTCTGCAAACCGATGCCCAGCTTGATAATTTATCGGGCTTCGGCACCGGTGTGATGCTGTTCGTCAACGTGCCAATCATCTGGCTGTTTGGCATTCAGGCAATGCGCGCCTACAAGGACTACATCAGCCGGCTGGACAGCGGCAAGGTCGGCCCGGGACACGAACCGCCTGCGCTTGAGGATGTTATCAGCGGCGCTGATGTCGAAAAACACGGATAACAACCTATGTCATCAGAAACAATCGCGCTCAGCGCGAGCGACGGGCATGAATTCAGTGCCTATGTAGCGCGGCCCGAGGGAACGCCGCGGGCAGGGCTGCTGGTCCTGCAGGAAATATTCGGCGTCAATGAACACATCCGCAGCGTTACCGATGGTTTCGCAGCAGACGGCTACCTGGCGATAGCGCCGGCGATGTTTGATCGTATTAAACCCGGTATTGAACTGGGTTATGACGATTTCACCGCCGCGCGCGAAACCATGGCGCAGTTGCAACGCGAGTGGTGCGTGGCCGACATGGCGGCGGCCGCCGACTACGCGCGCAGCGCCTGCGGGGGCAGCAAAGTCGGCATTGTTGGCTATTGCTGGGGCGGCGCCATGGCCGACCTGGCGGCCTGTCATGGCCTGGTGGATGCAGCGGTGTCCTACTACGGCCGCATGACCGTGGAATGGCTGGATCTGACCCCGCAATGCCCGGTGCTGTATCACTATGGCGAGCGCGACGCCCTGATCCCGCTGGAAACAATTGAGCAGATTGCCCGCAAGCGTGACGGCGAAGTTCGCGTCTGGGGCGGCGCCGACCACGGCTTCAACTGCGACTCCAGGCCGTCATTTCACAAGGCGGCGGCGAAGCAGGCCAGAGAGCTGACGCTGAAATTTTTTGCGCAGCACTTACGTTAATTTTTGATTTAGGCTCGGTCGAGGCCAGATTGTCTTCGTTCACGCCGTCCGCCCGCGACACATTGTCTGCGCGGCTCAGTCGCTGCGCTCCGATTCGCCGCGAAGACAATCTGACGCAAACGAACGGCTCTAAATCAGTAAATAAGGCATGCAAAACATGATTCGCAAACTGTTAATTCTGTGTCTGGCCCTGGCCCCGCTGACTGTTCCGGCAAATGACATTCTGGTGCTGGGTGGTACTCGGAACACCGGTTACGAGGTGGTGCGGCTGCTCAAGGAGCAGGGGCGCAATGTGGTATCGCTGGCGCGCGAAACATCGGACACGTCGAAGCTGGATGAACTTGGTGTACCGACGGTAACCGGTGATCTGCTTGATGCCGCAAGGATGCAGGCTATTTTTGCTGAGAATGATTTCGACACCGTGATCAGCACTTTTGGCAGCAGCTTCCGCACCAAGGTGAAGCCCGACTTCACCGGCAACAGAAATGCCATTGATGCGGCCGTGGCGGCGGGCGTGAAAAACTACGTGCTGGTGACCATGGTCGGTATTGACGAGACCCTGGTGGCGCTGGAACCGCGCTTCCAGAAGCTGTTTACCGAGCAGATCGACCTGAAAGGTCGCGCGGAAAAGCACCTGCGCGCCAGCGGGCTCGACTACACCATTTATCGCCCCGGCGGGTTGTATACGGGCAAAGCGACCGGCACAGCGACGCTTAGCAAGGACCCACAAACTATGGGACTGATAGCGCGCCGCGAACTGGCGCGCATGGTGGTGGCCGGTCTTGACGACCCGGCGCGCCGCAACCAGACCTACACAATCATTGATCCCGAGATTGAGCCCGGCTACTGGGATGGCAAGTCGCAGACCGCGAACATTCCGGAAGAACTCGACGAGTCAGAACTAGACTAGCGGCCGCCGTCGCGGCGGCGGAAGCTATTCCGCAACAACTTCGTTTCGCAAAGTTCCGATGCCGTCAATCTCGACCTCAATGACGTCGCCCGGCTGCATCCACAGTTGCGGCTCGCGCGCATAACCGACGCCACTCGGGGTGCCGGTGCTGATCAGGTCGCCCGGACGCAGCGGACAGAATGACGAGATGTACTCGATCAGGTACGGCACATCGAATTTCAGGTCACTGACCGGCGCACTTTGCACTGTCTCGCCATTCAGCCGGGTCTGCAGCTGCAGCGCGGCCGGATCGGGAATGTCGTCGGTAGTCACCAGCCACGGGCCGCAGGCGCCGCTGCGCCAGAAGTTTTTGCCGGCAATGACCTGGGTGGTGTGATGCTGGTAGTCGCGCAATGAACCGTCCATGAAACAGGTGTAACCGGCAACAAAGTTCAGCGCGTCGGCGCGTTTGACATGATGCGCGTGCGCGCCGATAACAACGGCCAGCTCACCTTCAAAGTCATAGTGACTTGAGTTGCGCGGCCGCAGCAGCGGCTGGCCATGCCCGACCAGAGTGTCGGGATAGCGTGTGAACAGCAGCGGATACTCGGGTTCCGGCCGCCCCATTTCGCGCATATGCGCCATGTAGTTCACGCCCACACAGATGATCTTGCTGGTGTCCGACAACGGCGGCAGGAACTCGGCTGCGCTCATCGCAACCCGCTGCGCATCGCCCTCCACCACCAGTTCGTCACCCGCAACCCGTGCGTTGAGTGGTTGTCCTGCTATTTGTATGGTCGCTATTTTCATGGCTCAGGCCTTACAATAGCCGCCTTTCCCCGCCGACGAAACCAGCCAGGCTCTGATGAACGCAGCCAGAATGCGC
>CAYGKB010000092.1:0-7442 GCA_964350425.1 uncultured Chromatiaceae bacterium
GCGTGTGGTTATTGCCAATGTTGCCAGTCTGGACGATTTTGGCCGAATCAGCCGCTATTTGCGCTCCCTTAGCATCATCGAGGATGCGACTGTGGCGGCGGTGAGTGCCGATAATGTTGAATTTGAATTGCAGGTCCGCGGTGATCGGGCGCGCCTGCGCACGACGCTGGCAGGCAGCAATCTGCTGGCTGAAATTAGCGACGTGGCGCTGCCGGCAAGCGGCCGGCAAGCTGACCTGACTTATCGCTGGACCGGCGGAGAACAGCCCGCGCCATGAGCCTGCTGCGTCCGGCGCACATCCCCAACCTGATCTGCGGTCTGCGGATTTTGCTGGTTGTGCCCATTGTGGTAATGCTGCTCGATGGACGCTATACCGAAGCGCTGGTGCTGATTGTGCTGGCCGGACTGTCCGACGGGCTGGACGGGTATCTGGCGCGCCGCTTTCACTGGACGTCGCGTATTGGCGGGCTGCTAGATCCGCTCGCTGACAAACTGTTGTTCGTGTCCGTTTTTGCTTCGCTGAGCTGGACCGGCCTGGTGCCGGCATGGCTGTTTGCGGTGGTGATCGGGCGGGACGTAATCATTGTTGCCGGCGCGACGGCCTACGAATTCCTGATCGGACCCGTGGAACCCGATCCATCCCGTGTCGGCAAGCTCAATACGGTAATGGCGCTGTTGTACCTGCTGTTCGTCATGACCGGTCAGATCTATGGCTGGCCGCCGGATGTGAGCATTCTAATAACCGGCGCCGGCGTCTTCGTCATCAGCCTGGTCAGCGGCCTCGACTACGTGCTCACCTGGAGCCGGCTGGCCCTTCGCACCCGCGCTGCCTGAAGCAGCGCGTTGCCGGTTATGCAGCAACTTCCACTAGAAATCAGGCTAGCCGATTTTGCCCTGTTTACAACCTACTTTGCCGGCCCGAATCAGGCTGCGGTGCAGGCGCTGCAGCAGGCCGCGCAGGCAGAAGGAGCGCAGGTGCACTGGGTGTGGGGCAGGTCGGGCAGCGGCCGTTCACACCTGCTGCAGGCTGCCGTTGCCGCAGCCGCCGGGCAGGGTAAACGCTGTGCCTGGCTGCCACTGGCCGGGTCCGCCGAAATGGATCCCGGTGTGCTGGACGGTATGGGCAACCTGGATTTACTGTGTGTTGATGACGTTGATAGCGTTGCATCTGACGCCGGCTGGGAACGGGCATTGTTTCGCGTCTTCGAGGAATTGCGCAGCACCGGTGGACGGTTGGTGCTGAGCGCGTCCTGTGCGCCGGGCGATGCCGGTTTTGCTTTGCCTGATCTGGCCTCGCGGCTGGCCTCAGGGCCTACCTGGCGATTGCGGGAATTGGCAGATGAGGAATTGCAGCAGGCGCTGCAATTGCGGGCACAGTGGCGCGGCCTCGACTTGTCCGATGAGGCGGCTGCCTATTTGCTGCGGCGGGTCAGGCGTGCGCCTGATGCGCTGTTCGCTTTGCTCGATGTGGCCGACCAGGCAGCGCTGGCGGCGCAGCGTCGGCTGACAATCCCTTTTCTCAGGTCCGTGCTGGCAAGCGACAGCGCAAATTGAAGGCAGTCAGCCCTGCGGTGCGCGCCGGCCGGCATCGAGTGCCGCAATGAATACCGCGATAGACACCACTGCAATGATCATTCCCTGGGCCGGGTTGTTGAGGTTGGCAACGATATCCATCACACCGATTACGGCAAACGGGATCATGCACAACGCGGTGATGCCGGACCAGTTGCGCATGCGCGCGCGCACCGCGAACACCAGCAGTGCGGGTACCGCAACACCGCTTAACAGCGAATAAATCAGGCCGAAGGTCGGCGCATTGCTGTAAAGCCACCAGGGCAACGCGATCATCAGGGCGATCAGCCCGACTACCACGACGGTGATGCTGAGCCTGGCAGACCCGATGTGCTGGTTCACAAACTCCTCCTCGCGGCGCTAGCCGCGCTTCAGGCGCCGGGCAATCTCCGCCACGCGCCGGCCCAGTGCCCTGGCAACAGCCGCCTCGTCATCGCTGAGTTCGGTAGCTGTTTGCTCAGGCGCCAGATGGCTGGCGCCATAAGGCGTGCCGCCCGTTACTGTGCGGCTCAGCGCGGCCTCGCTGTAGGGTACGCCAACCAGCAACATGCCGTGATGGAGCAGCGGCAACGCCATGGTCAGCAGGGTGCTTTCCTGGCCGCCGTGCATACTGCTGGTAGAGGTGAAAACACCGGCCGGTTTGCCGCTCAGTGTTCCCGACAGCCATTCCGCGCCGGTGCTGTCGAGAAAGAATTTCAGTGCTGCTGCCATATTGCCGAAGCGGGTAGGGCTACCCATGATCAGGCCATCACAGGTGGTCAGATCGTCTTTACTCACATACGGTGGCCCGTCGTCCGGAACCGGCGGGCTGCTTGCCTCCGCAGTGCTGCTGACTGCGGGTACGGTGCGCACCCGGGCTTCGCAGTCATCAACTGCATTCACGCCGCGGGCAATTTGTTCCGCCAGCCGCGCGGTGGAACCATGGCGCGAATAGTAGAGAATCAGAATCTCGCTCATTGTGAATCAGATTATATCCAGCACCGACTCGGGTGGCCTGCCGATGCGCGCGGCACTGTCGGTAAGCACTATGGGTCGTTCAATGACACGGGGATTGTCACACAGCCATGCGATTCTGGCCGCTTCGTCCATGGCGTCTACCGCTGCCCGTGCGTCTTTATATTCTGCTTCGCCGGTGCGCATGATTTCGGCTGCGGTTTTACCCAGCAGGCGCAGTATTCTTTGCAGCTCTGCAGGGACAGGGGGCTGCTGCAGGTATTCGATAATTTCGGGTTGGATACCACGCTCCTGCAGCAACGCCAGAGTGGCGCGCGATTTAGAGCAGCGCGGGTTGTGATAAATCGTTACGGCCATCAGGCTCTCTTGTTCAGGATTTAAACCAGCGGCTGCTCAGCCGACCGAGCACCCTTTCGGAATACCAGGTCTTACCGACGCTGCCGTTGTAGCGTGCCAATGCCGGCGTCAGTTCACCGCCTTCCATGTCAAGATAGTAGCGCAATATGGTACAGCCGATGCGCAGATTGGTCTGAATGTCAAAGAGGTTTGCTTCGGGCTGATTAAGTTCTTTGAGCCAGAATGGCATTACCTGCATCAGGCCGCGCGCTCCCGCGACCGAAATTGCAAACCGGTCGAATGCGCTTTCTACATCAATGACGGCCAGCACCAGTTCCGGATGCAGATTGGCACGCTGGGCCTCTTCGTGCACGTAACGCAGAATGCGCACCCGCTCGTCACTATCCGGTACGCGCTTTTCCAGTCGCAATGCCATGTCTGTCAGCCAGACGGTGGCCGTAAACCTGTCATCGAAACTGGAGGTATCAGCAATGGCGTCACGCAGGCGCGCTTTCAGCTCGGCATCCACCGGTGCGGCAGGCGCCGCTGCGCCAAGCAGCAACAGCAATAGGCCGCAACCTGCCAGTGCGGCCAGGCCGGCTTCAGGGCGCCTGTTGCGCGGCAATATGAGCGCCGATGTCAGCAATATTTACCTCTGCGGTTGCGCCGCTGCGACGATTCCGGTATTCGACCACGCCGTTGCTCAGGCCGCGGTCACCTACAACAACCTGATGCGGGATGCCCAGCAAATCCGCATCGGCAAACATCACGCCGGGCCGGGCATCGCGGTCGTCGCAAAGCACCGCGTATCCGGCTGCCTGCAGGGTCTCATATAACTTGTCGGCAGAACTGCGAACTTCTTCAGATTTCCTGCCGTTCAGCGCCAGCAGCGCAACGTCAAACGGCGCCATGGGTTCCGGCCAGACGATGCCTTTATCGTCATGATTTTGTTCAATGGCGGCGGCCACGATACGCGATACGCCGATGCCGTAGCAGCCCATCAACATGGCCGTGCTGCGGCCGTTGCTGTCGAGCACAGCAGCGTCCATGCTGGTGCTGTATTTGTCCCCCAACTGGAAGATGTGGCCGACTTCGATACCCCGTGTAATGGCAATAGGGTTGCCGCCCGGTGACAAATCGCCGGCTACCACATTGCGCAAATCCGCGACTTCCGGCTCGGGCAGATCGCGTCCCCAGTTGACGCCGGTCAGATGCTGGCCATCCTCATTCGCCCCGCAGACAAAATCGGCACAATGCGCGGCACTGTGGTCGGCGATGACGCGGATGTTAGTACCAACCGGACCGATGGATCCGGGTTGCGCCCCCATGACTGCGGCGATGCGTTCGCTGCTGGCCAGCGACAATGGCGTCGCGACGCCCGGCAGGCCCGCGGCCTTGATCGGATTCAGGGAATGGTCGCCCCGCAGCACCAGCGCCACCATTGCATCGCTGTCGGCATCGGCTTCCACCAGCAGGGTCTTGACTGTCTGCCGCGGGTCCACGGCCAATTGCTGACAGACCTGGTCAATTGTGCGGGCGTCCGGGGTTGCCACTTTGGCCATGCTGGCATGCGGCGTCGGACGTTCGCCAGCCGGTGCCGCTGCCGGCGCCAGTTCAACGTTCATCGCAAAGTCTTCATTGTCGGCATAGGCAAGCGCATCTTCGCCGGAATCTGCCAGCACATGAAATTCCCGTGACTGCGCGCCGCCGATTTCGCCGCTATCGGCGTCTACTGATTTGTAGGAAAGTCCAAGCCGGTCGAAAATTCTGCAATACGTGGCCGCCATCAGATCGTAAGTCTGCTGCAGCGATTCCTGATCAATATGAAATGAATAGGCATCCTTCATCAGGAATTCGCGCGCCCGCATCAGGCCGAAGCGCGGCCGAATTTCGTCACGGAATTTGGTTTGTATCTGGTAGTAGTTGACCGGCAGCTGCTTGTAACTTTTTAGTTCGCGTCGCGCGATATCAGTAATGACTTCTTCATGAGTGGGGCCGAAACAGAACTCGCGCTCATGCCGGTCGCGCATGCGCAACAACAGCGGGCCGTAAACATCCCAGCGACCGGACTCCTGCCATAGTTCGGCAGGCTGCACCGCGGGCATGGCCAGTTCATGCGCACCGGCGCGATCCATTTCCTCGCGCACCACCGTCTCGACTTTGCGCAACACACGCAGTCCGAGCGGCATCCAGGTAAACAGTCCCGACGCCAGACGGCGTATCAGGCCGGCGCGCAGCATCAATTGATGGCTGGCAACCTCGGCTTCAGCAGGCACTTCTTTAAAGGTGGTCAGGGGCAGCTTGGAAAGGCGCATAGTGGACAGGGCAACGACTAAATCGCGCCATTCTAACGGCTTGCGGCGGGCAAGTCGCTCCCTGTCAGCGGCGGGGCGGTATGGTGCGTGAAATAGACTGTCCCAGATGGCAGAATTTAATACCCGGTCTGCGGTGATATCGGCACATGGAACAACATTCAGGCGGCAACTCTACCGTTCGCAGCAAGAAAAAGCTGTCGCGCATGCGTCGGCGCGGTATCTATCTGTTGCCGAACCTGATGACAACAGCGGCGTTGTTTGCTGGTTTCTACTCGATCGTTGCTGCCATTGACGGCAATTTCATCAATGCCTGCATCGCTCACTATATAGCCATGATTTTTGATGGTATGGACGGCAGACTGGCGCGCCTGACCAATACGGAAAGCGATTTCGGCAAAGAGTTTGACAGCCTGTCAGACATGGTGGCTTTTGGACTCGCGCCGGCAATTGTTGTCTATCAGTGGGGCCTGGAGCGGCTGGCAGAATACGGCTGGGTCTGGGGCAAGCTGGGCTGGCTGGCGGCTTTCTTCTATGCCGTGGCTGCCGCTATGCGGCTGGCGCGGTTTAATACCTTTCATGGCAAGGTCGACAAAGCCTATTTTCAGGGCTTGCCGAGTCCGCCGGCGGCATCACTGATTATCGGTATGGTCTGGCTGGGCACCGACCTCGGCTGGACCGGCGAAGGTGCGTTGGCGCTGGCCTTTGTTGTAACCGCGGCAGCCGGCGCCGCCATGGTGTCGCCGTTTACCTACAGCAGCTTCAAGGAGATCAAAATGACTGAACGCATTTCGTTCAGTTATGCGCTGACTTTGCCTTTGATCCTGATCATGGTGTTCATCAATCCGCCGCTGGTTTTGTGTGGCCTGGCTTATACCTATGCGCTGTCGGGCCCGGCGCTGGCCCTGTGGCGGCGTAATCGCCGCGAGGCGCGCCGGGAAGCCGCTGCAGGCGGCCGATCCCGGGAGCAATAAGCATGTCGGGCGCGGCACTGTCCCGGCACCAGCAGAATGTGCTGCGGGAACTTGGCATAGACGTCTGGCGACTGCGCCAGACGCCGCCGGGCGTTGCAGCCGACATCGCACCCAAGGTCGATGCGGCCGCACCCGCCGTGGCCGCGTCGGCAGCACCTGTGGCCACTGGTGGCGCGGCGATCGCAGACTGGGAAGCGCTCAACACCGCCATTCGCGGCTGCACCCGATGTGCATTAAGCGGCAGTCGCAAGCAGGCGGTCTGTGGCGTCGGCAGCCGGCAGGCTGACTGGCTGATCATCGGCGAAGCGCCGGGGGCGGATGAAGACCGGCAGGGTGAACCTTTCGTAGGCCGCGCCGGTCAGTTGCTGAACGAGATGCTCAAGGCCATCGGTTTGCAGCGCGAGCAGGTTTTTATCGCCAATGTGCTGAAGTGCCGGCCGCCGAACAATCGCGATCCGCAACCGGCCGAAATTGATTGTTGTCTGCCTTATCTGCGCCGTCAGGTTGAGTTGCTGCAGCCCAAAGTGATTCTGGTTGTGGGGCGAATTGCGGCGCAGACTTTGCTGCAGGCAGACAAGCCACTGGGAGCGCTGCGCGGCAAGCGCCATGATTTCGAGGGGATACCGCTGGTAGTGACCTATCATCCGGCCTATCTGCTGCGCTCGCCGACGCAGAAGAGCAAATCCTGGGCAGACTTGCTGCTGGCGCTGGATATCATGGCGGACAAAGTGTGAGCGCGCAGCCTGGTGACGTCGCGCCGGTCATTCGCGCCATGCGGTTTAATGATCTGGACAGCGTTCTGGAGGTCGAAGGTGTTGCCTATGACTTTCCCTGGAGTCGGCAGATTTTCTCGGATTGTCTCATGGCCGGCTATCTCGCCAGTGTGCTGGAGTACAACGAGCAGTTGATCGGCTATTCGATTCTGTCAACCGCTGCGGCGGAGGCGCACATTCTTAACCTGTGCATTGACCCGGACTTTCGTCGCCACGGTTACGGCGCACAAATGCTGGAGCATTTGCTGGACTATGCGCGTTCACTCGGTATTGAACGCATCTTTCTGGAAGTGCGCCCGTCTAATGACGTGGCGATTCGTCTCTATGAACGCGCCGGCTTCAAGCAACTCGGCATACGCAAGTCATACTATCGCTCTCCAGACGGTCGCGAGGATGCGCTGGTGCTGGTGCTGGAATTGGCGGCAGAGCAAAGCGCCGAGATTTAGGCCGGTTGTCTGTACCTGTGGTCTAGGCCAGCGTCGCCAGTTTGCCGAGCTGCACATCCAGCTGCTCGATTTCCT
>CAYGKB010000093.1:0-7401 GCA_964350425.1 uncultured Chromatiaceae bacterium
GGGTACTTACTTATGGGTGCTAGGCAGGTAAAGCACACTAACCAGTTGGGGCAAACCACTCGCTGCGCTCGTTGGACGTCGCGCTTCGCGCGCGCCCTTTGCCCAAGGCGTTAGGTGGCTATGAAGCCTGTAGCTACATTGCTAGCTGTGCTCGCTGTTTCTCTGACTCAATCATGTGCAACCGGAACCAGCAAGTATCGTTCTAAGGATGCTACCGACCTCAGTAAATACATTAGTCAGAAAGAATTTAGGAAACTTTGGCGCCTCGCAAAACTTCGAGAGACGCCCATATATCCTTACAATATGCTACGTATAAGCCAACCTGGCTGTGTTCTAGTCGGTATTCACGTTGACTCCAACGGCCAGGTTCTTGAAACAGAAATTGTGAAGCGATGGCCGGAAGTGGAAAATTTTATCGAGCCGGCTGTAAGGTCCATATCAAAAAACGTTTATGAACCAACAGATCAGAATTCGTTAAAGCAACCTATTTGGTCTGTAGAAATCGTTACTTTCGAAATAGAAAATAAAGCCCCCTATGGGAACGAACTCTACAATAAGTGCGCCACCTAACCAGTTGGGGCAAGCGACCGGGAAACGCTTACGCGCTTCCCGATCACATTGCCGCGGCGCATGCCCAAGGCGTTAGGTTCCCTATGACACGTGTCGGTCGACAAAGGCTTGGCTATTTCGTGGCGCCGCTAGTGCCGACGGTTGCTGTGTTCAGTCTAATTGGCGGTATGCCGATGGTGTCGATGCAACCACTACTTTTTCTGACTGTTGTGTATTTCGTATCCTTCTTAGTTATGTGTGTATTTGCGTTGCCACTTCTCGCGTTTTGCTTCAAAAAGCGCAGGCTTCTTGATTGCGTTCTTGCAGGCACAGTCACGGGTCTTGTCGTTGCAGCAGGCTTGGTACTCTTTGGAGGCAGGCCCTTTTCGGAGATGTTGGAGTTTGAGCAATTGGTGACAGTAGTACTGTTTCTGGCGACGGCCCTAGGTAGCGTTGTTTTTTGGCTAGTTGCATATCGGGAACCTAACCAGTCAAAGAAAGCGCCTGCTTCGCAGGCTGGGACGCACTAACGTGCGCCCCTTTTTGAGGCGTTAAGTGGCTCTCGTGTTTTATGGAAACGATCTCTTCCATCGAGTTGTTGCCTAGCGGTGAATTACTGCTAAGGCTTTCTGGCCCTGGCAAACCGAGCTACCAGCACGTTTATCGAGAAGCGGCTGGCGTTTACTGGGACCCCGAGAATCAGGGGTTTAAATCTACCGAGCTAAAGGACTGGTCTTGTTCTAAGTGGTATAGCCACATAGTTGAAGTTTGTGGCAATGTGGGTATCAGTCTACGGCTAAGTGACGAGTCACAGTTCGTCAATTTGCCCGCAGGGGAAAGGGAGAAAATCATTGAGGCAACCGCCACTTAACCAGTTGGGGCAAACCACTCGCTACGCTCGTTGGACGCCGCGCTTCGCGCGCGCCCTTTGCCCAAGGCGTTATAGGGCTTCGCGTGTCCAGTATTGAGCTGGCCGAACCGTCGGCGCTCTTTGAAGCCAGCCATGCAGCGCTAATCCAAGAATTCCGTTCCCACAACGAAGAGTTGGTTCCGTGGGTTCTGGATAAAGTTGGCGACGACTTTCCAAGTTATCTGGAGTGGCTAAAAAATCAGTCTTTGGGGGTCGGGCTTAACGAGGGCTTCGTGCCTAATGCCACATATTGGCTGGTACGTGGCAACGAAGTGCTAGGCGTCACAAACATTCGGTACGAATTGACGCCACAGCTATTAAAGTATGGTGGGCACGTGGGCTACGGGGTTAGACCAACGGCCAGGCGTCAGGGCTACGCCACTAAGATGCTCGCTTTATCGCTAGAAAAGCTGAAAGAACGTGGCATCAAGAAGGTTCGGATAACGTGTGTCAGGGAAAATTTTGCTTCTAGAAAGACCATACTCAACAACGGCGGTGCGCTTGAAAGCGAGGAGTATATGCCGGAGCATGGGGCAATCATTCAGCGGTATTGGGTGCAAAATGACTAGTCATGCTGGCTCGCCCTATAACCAGTTGGGGCAAACCACTCGCTGCGCTCGTTGGACGTCGCGCTTCGCGCGCGCCCTTTGCCCAAGGCGTTAGGTGACTCATGAAAACTTCCGGATTACGTGTGTTTCTAATTGCAATGGTCGTACTGCTATACGGCTGCGCCACCGATAGTGGCTTCGTGTCGGAACCTGAAATTGAGCGCGAATACTTGCCTCCAAGAAACACGGCTGCGCCTGACAATTACTTCCCTATTATTCGTGTCGCGCCACAATATCCGCAAAAGGAATTAGTACGGCGGAACTGTGGCACTGTTAAGGTGATATCTGATGTCAACGAAAACGGAGAAACGCTGAATATTAGAGCGCTCGAATCTCCGTCGATAGAGTTTGCTAACGCTGCAAAAGATGCTGTTAAGCGATTCCGTTACAAGCCTTTGGTAATCGATGGCGAAGTTTATTTTGTTACAGATGTAGAACACCGGATAACTTTTAGTATAGAGGGCCGTTGTTGAAAACAGATTCGTCACCTAACCAGTTGGGGCATTCGCTCGCTAGCGCTCGCTGGACGTCACTCTTCGCGTGCCGCCCATGCCCAAGGCGTTAGGTGTCAACAGCGTGAAACTTGGCTTGTTTTTTCTACTGCTCTTATCGTTGTTAGCAGTCAGCTTCTTAGCCTCAGGGTGGCGGTACGATTCCGAGATCGGCACATTCGTAGGCCCAATTGAACCCGTACCAGATTGGATGAATCAGGAGGCAAAGCGCAATTCGCCAGCCTGTATCGAGTCAGACAGAAAGCTAAGCGATAAAATTGGAGATTCCAATATATTTACCGAGGAAGAAATGGTTCTTGCGGAAGAATGCATGAAGCAAGTACTACAATACTTCGAAGAAAAGGACTGGCCATAGTGTCCTTGTTTACGACACCTAACCAGTTGGGGCAAACCACTCGCTGCGCTCGTTGAACGCCGCGCTTCGCGCGCGCCCTTTGCCCAAGGCGTTAGGCTGCTTGTTGCGCGGTGCGCAACGTGCTACACTCGACCGGTGATCAGGTCATTTCGGCATAAAGGGCTCCAGCGCTTCTTTGAGCGTGGCATCAAGTCAGGAATTCAGTCCAAGCATGCCCAGAGGCTTAGATTACAGTTGGCAGCTCTAGACTCGGCGTTAACCATCGAAGATATGGACATCCCGGGCTATCGGCTGCACAAGCTAAAGGGTAAGGCGAAGAATCGCTGGTCAATTTGGGTCAACGGAAATTGGCGCCTTACATTCGAGTTCCGCGACGGTGATGTACATATTTTGAATTACGAGGATTACCACTGATGAGTATGCACAATCCTCCCCACCCTGGTGAGTTCATTTGGGAGATCTATCTGGAGCCTCATGGTGTAAGCATTCGGTCGTTTGCCGAAAGTTTAGGCGTGGCCGCATCTACGGTTACCAGGCTGATCAATGGCCAGAGCAACATCAGCCCGGAGATGGCGCTGAAGCTATCTAAGGCTATAGGCCGCTCGCCTGAAAGCTGGCTGGCCATGCAGCATACCTATGATCTCTGGGGCGCTCGGCGCTCTACTGACCTGTCCAATGTTGAAACTATTCACTTTGGCGCAGCCTAACCAGTTGGGGCAAACCGCTCGTTTCACTCGTTGGACTGCGCGCTGCGCGCGCGTCCTTTGCCCAAGGCGTTAGGTGTCAAAATGTTAAAGCACACTGTTCTTCTCCTAGTCCTTTGGATCACCGCTTGCTCCACAGTTGAATCTTCGCTTAGTTACACGCGGGGAACCCAAGCACTCGAAGCCGGTGATTATCAGGCTGCCGTGACGCACCTTGAAAAAGCTGTGCAGCTTGATCCCATGCTATCACGGAACCATAACAATCTTGCGTCCGCGTACCTTGCAACCGACCGCATTGACGAAAGCTGGAAAGCAGTTCGGAAAGCAGTTTTGCTAGACCCTAGAAATGAGTATGCGTGGAAAAACCAAAGATTGATCTTCGCTCGTCTTCAAGAATCGGAAAATCTTGCTGTGGGAGATAGTGATACCGAAGTCATTGAGAAAATTGGTGAGCCCGATGATAAGAGAGATGCCAGGCAGAGTAATTGCAGCTGCATTTGGTGGCAGTATGGGTCAATTGCCATAGCTATCAAAGACAACATTCTTTCAGGTATTTCCGACATGGAGTATCGACGCCGGTGACACCTAACCAGTTGGGGCAATGCGCTCGCCACGCGAGCGGGACGCCTGGCTTCGCCAGCCGCCCCTGCCCAAGGCGTTAGGTGGCAGCAGATGGATAGGCAGCAGCTACTTGAGCAATGGTCTTTCCCACATATGCAGCGATATGGTGTAACACTAGTCAATCGAGATGATGCAGCAGCCTGCCTGAAGCGCATATATTCAGAGAGCTGCAACTTTCTGGGATACGATGCCTTTACGGTGCATCCCGACGGAAAAATCCAGCCTCATCTAGCACACAGCGATGATTTTGGAGACGGCGGCAAAGCACCATCGCTTGATGAGATTGTCGAACGGTTGCGCAACCACCCGCCCGAGGTCACGCACTATGAGTTTGTATTTACAAGTGCCACCTAACCAGTTGGGGCATTCGCTCGCTGTCGCTCGCTGGACGTCACGCTTCGCGTGCCGCCCATGCCCAAGGCGTTAGGTGCCTATGAGTCTGCGATGAAGATCGAATTTTTCTTTGCCATGCTGCTAGCCCTATTACCCTTTTTCATGCGGTGGCGACAGAATCGAATAGCTCAATGGCCGGAAACTACCGCACGGCTTGTCGAAATCGAGCCGCAGACACTATTTGAACGACAAAATGGGAAACGCTATTTAAATCTCGATACGGATTTTGCGGTTGAGTACATGGCACATGGTAAAAAGTACGTAAAAGTCGTCAAAAATGTCGAAAAAAACTTTCGAATAAACGGCATAAAGATCTGGCGCTCGCCTGCTTTGCCCCCTACCTTCAATCTTAGATACGACCCAAATAAACCGGAAAACATTCATATAGAAACCGGCGACGAATTAGCCGTTAAGATCGCTGTCGATATTTTTACTGTAATCGGAATAGTGGTGTTTCTATATTATGGATATTATGGCTACGGCACCTAACCAGTTGGGGCAAAGCGCTCCCTTCGGTCGCCGGACGCGCCAAAAGCGGCGCGTCCTCTGCTCCGGAGAGTCTGCAGCGCCCGCGCCGCTTTCGCCGCGCCCCTGCCCAAGGCGTTAGGTGGCTTATTAGTAACCTATGAATACTGCAAATCACGTACGACGAGTTACGCTATTCCGATATTCGGTAGTCCTGCCGGTACTTTGGTTCGCGGTTGGCACGTTGATGAGTTACGTCGTCCCCGATAGGCGTTTAGGTATCGGCGGTACAGCGATAATTCTGGTGGCTAACGCTACTATTATTGCTTGGCTTTTTGTAAGACAGAATCAACGCGAGTTAATAAAATCTGAGATATGGACACTCATAGTTTTCTCTGCGATATGGGTCGTAGCCCTAGAGTTAATCGGGATGCTTTCCGTCCTTGCGTATCCTGAAGACTTCGGCATTGAACCTGACGTAGTCCGCTCAACAGCATTTCTAATTGGCGGCAGTATTGGCTTATTGGTTGATTTTCTATTTGTGTTTATATCTTTCAACGTCACAGCTAACAGGTTTATCCGTTGGTATCAAAAAAGAGGGGGCACGGATGCCACTTAACCAGTTGGGGCAAACCACTCGCTACGCTCGTTGGACGCCGCGCTTCGCGCGCGCCCTTTGCCCAAGGCGTTAGGTGCCTTGAATGAAAGTGGCCACCACCTTTGCTCTCAGCTGGCTATCGGCAACGGCTATCTTTTGTATCGCGCTTATTTTTGATGGCGGGTGGCTTGCGCCCAGCGGATTTCTATTTCTGTGCGGGCTCGTCGCCACGATTTCAGGCATCTACTACTTTGTGATCGGACTGCCCGTTTTATATTTTCTGTCTACTCGAGAGAAAGTCACCAGAATAGCGTTCGTCGGCTGGGGGCTGGCAGCGAGCATCCCTATGCTGCTGTTTTCTCTATACTCTAGAGAAATCGAATGGATTTTCGCCACAATCTTAGCCGGACTGATGGGAGGGTTAGTTTTTGCTATACGTCTGCCGAATCAGCCAGGCACCTAACCAGTTGGGGCAGGTTACACGCTTCGCGTGCCGGACGCGCCAAAAGCGGCGCGTCCTCTGCTCTGGACAGTTTGCAGCGACCGCGCCGCTTTCGCCGCGCCCCTGCCCAAGGCGTTATGGGGCTTCGCGATCCTTAGTTGGCGGTGTCTAGCAAAGTCTATCTTGTCGTTCTAATTGCGCTGTCTGTGTGTATGGCGGCATTCGGGTTCTATGTGGGCACATTAGGCAACGATGTTGCCGGACTAACGGAAATCGCATGGTTTATAGTCTTTTCTCTTTTACTAACTTTTTGGCTTAATAGTGAGCCAGGTTCACGTTCTCTTGGTTTCGATTGGCCAGCCTGGTTTTTTATTTTCTGGCCTTTGGTTCTGCCATACTACTTTTTCAAAACTCGGGGTTGGGAAGGGCTGATTCTCTATGTTGGGGTTGGAACTCTCTATAATGCTTCCGTTATCACCAACTACTATGGTTATTGGTATTTTTTTGAATAGCGACTCGCCCCATAACCAGTTGGGGCATTCGCTCGCTGTCGCTCGCTGGACGTCACGCTTCGCGTGCCGCCCATGCCCAAGGCGTTACATGGCATGCAAAAACTAAAGCCGCAACACGTTATCGCTATTCTGGCGAGGCTTTTCGCTATTTGGCTATTCGTTAGCATTTTCCGAAATACGTTTGGCCTGATAGTGCTTTTCGACCAGCTAGATCAGACTGCGGCCATCTCAATCGCCGTTACCGTTATCGGCTTACCCTTGATCCTAGCTATTGTGCTTTGGGTCTTTCCGCTTACTGTTGCCTCTAAGCTTGTTTCTCCCAGTATCGAAGAGACCTCAAACGACCTTATCTCCGAGAGCTCCTTATATTCGTTAGGTTTTATTCTGCTTGGGGCATACTTTTTGGTAACAGGGTTGACCGATGGAAGCAGTTGGCTTGTCAGCTTCTTCCAATATGGGAAGGAAAGCAGCGACCCCTGGTTGGAGATGTTCAAACCCAGTTGGCTTCCTGGCTTGGTATCTTCAGCGCTAGAGATTGTATTGGGAGCGTTCTTGCTTATTGGTTCGCGGGCAATTTCTAAGTTCATTCTGTGGGCTCGTTATGCTGAGTAGCAATCTGCCATGTAACCAGTTGGGGCAAACCACTCGCTACGCTCGCTGGACGCCGCGCTTCGCGGGCGCCCTTTGCCCAAGGCGTTAGTGGGCCAAAGGAGGCTGTTTTGAGCACTAAAG
>CAYGKB010000094.1:0-6237 GCA_964350425.1 uncultured Chromatiaceae bacterium
GTCGTTCGGCGACCCGGTTACGGCAATCTTGAATTTGCGGGGTAAATAGGAGAATTCCGGGTGCAGTGTTGACCATTGGCGAATGATTTCGCACCAGATGCGCGGGTCTTCAATCTCATCCGCCGCCACACCGGCATATTGATCTGACGTCACGTTGCGGATGCAGTTGCCGCTCGACTGAATGGCATGCATTTCAACATCGGCCAGTTCATTGAGCAGGTCAGGCACCTGTTCAAGCTGGATCCAGTTGTACTGAATATTCTGGCGCGTGGTGAAATGGCCATAGCCGCGGTCATACCGACGGGCAATATCAGCCAGTTTGCGCATCTGCCGTGATGACAACACGCCATAGGGCACATTGACCCGCAGCATGTAAGCGTGCAGTTGCAGGTACAGACCGTTCATGAGCCGCAATGGCTTGAACTGATCCTCGGTCAGTTCGCCATCGAGGCGGCGGCGCACCTGGCGGCGGAACTGCTCGGCCCGTTCTCTGACCAGCCGGCTGTCGAATTCATCGTATTGGTACATATAAAGTGTCTAATCGCTGTTTTGCGCGGAGGGGGGAGCTACGCCGGGTCCGAACGCGCGAATGTATTCGCGGTACTCAATAGGTCTGGGGCCGGCGCCATTCACTGTTACTTCGATTAAATAGGGATTAATAACCTGATCTTCGGCCTCGGCAGCCTGTGCGGTATGCAGGAACACGGCAGCGGTCGCATCGTCTGCGGCTACCGCGGCCTGGCGGATGTCGCCTGACCAGCCGTTTTCCGCGGTCAGGAAAACCACAAAGCCGTGCGCCAGCGAATTTGCTATGAGAATCTGTGCCATGGGGCAGCTACCCTAACGGCCTGACAGGGCATCAAAAAATAATATCTTTGTCTGGACTTATGCCCGGCCGTTATATTGGAAATGCACCGAAAATCAGATGCTTAATTGGTGCCGTGAGCGGTTTGTCGCTAAAGGCCGTAGCGGCTGAACAGGTCGCGTTTGCGGCCCAGCACGCGGGCTGCAAAAAAGCGCTTGCCGATGCGGCCGCCGGTCAGCCAGGCAATGCGTTTGCCGCTCTCCCGGTTGGCCAGCACCTGTTCCACCAACCAGGGTGCCACGGTCTCGACGTAGTCGCACAGTACATTCAGCATCGGCCGGATTTTTTGCCATTCCGCGTCGTTCAGCTGCTGCTGCTCGGCAAACCAGTTCTCGGTAATCAGCATGCCCGGGCTGATGGAGCCGATCACGATGTCGGTGTCCTGATTTTCCTGTACCAGATACTTGGTCAGCAGGTGAATACCTGCCTTGGTGGAGCTGTATACGCCCATGTTGGGCACCAGCCGCTTGCCGTCAAAGCTGCCGCCAAGGACATTGTATAAAGCTCCGTGCCCCTGTGTGCGAAAACCTGTGATGGCGACCTGCGAGCCGAAGGTTGTGCCAAGCATATTGCCTTCTATCAAAGTGCGCGTGAGATCCTCGGGCAATTCATGCACCTGGTGGCGCGACGTTGCCATGCCGGCATTGTTAATCCAGTAGTGCACCTCGCCGTAGCACTCTACGGCATGGTCCCAAAGCGCCTGCAGCCGGGCCTTATCGGTGATATCGCAACTGATACCGCTGCAATCCCCCGGGCCGATAGCCGCAATTTCGCCGGCCGCCCGCGCGACATCGGCGGCGCTGCGCGAGCAGATAACCGCATTGTGGCCGCGCCGCACGCAGTCTTCGGCCAAGGCGCGGCCAATACCCTTGGTGCTGCCGGTAATCACAAACGTAGTCATGCATCCTATTATGGCTATACTTCTGGTTTGGTAACAGTCCGGTTCGGGTGTGATATGCAAGCAGTTAAAGCTTCCCGCACGTTATTGCTGACGTGTGCCGTGTCAACGCTGGTTTTCGCAGTGGCGACGTTTGCTGAGGAAATGGAGCAAACCGGTTGGCCGCATTACGGCGGCCACGAAGGCGGCGGCCGCTATTCCCCGCTGGCACAGATTAACCGCGATAACGTTGCGGACCTGGAACTGGCCTGGGACTATCGTACCGGAGCGCAGCAACTGCACCCCGATCTGATTGACAAGAGTGGTTATCAGGCGACCCCGATTCTGTTGTCGGCAGAGGCGGGCGGTCACCTGGTGACCTGCACGCCGTTCAATCGGGTCATTGCCCTTGATCCCGTGACCGGCAAGGAGCAGTGGGTGTTCGACCCACAACTGGACACGGATAATCGCGCCGCCGGCCGCTTCAATTGCCGTGGCGTTACCGCCTGGTCGGACACCGCCACCGCCGCGCCAACCTGCAGACATCGCATCGTGCTGGCCACCAATGATCGTCGCCTGATTGCTATCGATTCCCGCGACGGCAAGCTGTGCCCGGATTTTGGCAATGGCGGCCAGTTCGACGTCACCCCGCTGATTGCAGAACTCAAGCCGGCGGAACAGATGGATGGGATGCAGCTAATGTCGCCGGTCGCCATCGTCAATGATGTGATCGTCATCGGCGGCACCGCCAACAAGTTCAAAGATGTCAGTTCAATGAACGGCGCATTGCGCGGTTTCGACGTGCGCACCGGCGAACACCTCTGGACTTTTGACACGCTGATACGTGAGGGCGAAGGCGCAACGGCTTACGACGTAGGCGGCGCCAATGTCTGGACCACGATGTCATGGGATTCGGAGCGGGATTTGCTGTTTGCGCCCACTGCTTCGCCGTCGCCAAACTACTACGGTGCTCTGCGGCCGGGCGACAACCGCTACGCCAACTCGGTACTGGCGATTAAGGCCAGCACCGGTGAACTGGTATGGCACTTCCAGGTCGTGCATCACGACAACTGGGACTGGGATGTGCCCACGCACCCGTTGCTGGTGGATATCACCCGGGGCGGCAAAAAAATCCCGGTGGTGGTGGTCCTGACCAAGACCGGTGTGGTGTTTGTATTGCATCGAGACACCGGGGAGCCGTTTCATGAAGTCATCGAACGGCCGGTACCTACTGACGGTATGCCCGGCGACCAGTTATCGCCGACCCAGCCGTTCCCGGTTAAGCCGCCGCCGCTGATGAAAGTTGGCCTGACACCGGATGACGCATGGGGCTTTGCTTTCGCGGACCGCGAGGATTGCCGCAAAAAAATCGCATCCATGCGTTACGGGGAGCCTGATCCGGACAATCCTTACGCAGGCTATTACACGCCCATTACCGAGCAGGGCACCATCATGTATCCCATGGTGGGTGGCGGCATGAACTGGAGCGGCGGTGCGTTCGACCCGGTGACCAATGTGCTGATTACGCCGGTCGCGCAACTGCCTTACTACGTCAGGCTCATACCCAACGAAGAAATCGAACCATCAGATAACGAAATGGCCGGCCTGCCCATGGGGCCGCCCGATTTCATTCGCGGTGCCGACTATGGACTGCAGCATGGCCCGCTGATGTCGATGTCCATGTCGCCGTGCACTGCGCCGCCCTGGTCAAAACTGGTGGCCGTAGATCTGGAGCAGGGTGAAATCCTCTGGGAGCGTCCGTTCGGCGTGATAGACAAGATGGTGCCCGGCGGCATGCTGCCATTGCCGCTGGAGTATGGCGGGCCGTTTTCCGGCGGTGCAATTGTTACGGCGGGCGGTGTTGCCTTTATGGGCGCGTCCTACGACGAGCGCTTCCGTGCTTTCGATGTGGCCAGCGGCGAAAAACTCTGGGAAGTCAGTACGCCTTACTCCGCCAATGCCACGCCGATGACTTATGAGCGGGACGGCAAGCAGTTTGTGGTGGTGTCGGCCGGCGGCCATGCCTGGAGTCCGCTGCCGAAGGGCGACTACATTCTGGCCTTTGCGTTACCCGCTGATTAACCCGGCCGGGCGGTCAGTTTCGCAGGATAGTAGCGCTCCATAAATTCGAGCAATTCGCGCGGGTACTGCTCCACGCTGTCGAGTTTACGTGCCGGGCCGGCCCAGACGGTATGGCCGGGGTGGCCCTGCATATCCATCCAGCCTAGCCAGGGCGCCACGTAAGTCGGGTTTGCGGTGGTATACACCTTGGCAAGGTTCGGGTCATGCAGTTCGCGCAGCAGTCCACGACCTGTCTGATCCTCGCCTATCGGTGTGCCGGCAGGGTAAGGCCGGTTCATGGTCAGCCAGATATGTTCACCGGATTCCGTCCATTTGGTCTGTTCAAGCAGTGGTGGCAGCGCGCTGAAAGGGCGCGGGTCGTCTGAGCGTTTGGCGCCGTCGACAGAGTAAATATAGTGTGCCTTAACCGAAATCGAATTGGCCCGCACTTCATTGGTTTTACCGGTAACAGGATTCTTAAATACGTCGATGCGTTGGCGCGTCCTGGTATCGCGAAACAGGCTGACGGTGGCGGCATAGGCGCGATAGCTGCCATCGGATTGCCGTTCGTAGTAATCGATTTCGGATCCCTCATAGTCCACCATGGCCATCGGCGCCTTGCCGGGCAGAACGGCATAGATCGTGCCGAAATACCAGTGCGGCACATCCACGGCCTCCAGACTGGCTTTCATTTTGACCATGGCGGTGAGATTGTCCTGCGGATTTTGCAGATCCAGTGTGCGGCGCCAGTCTTTGCCAACACTTCGCAATGGGGCTGTCAGGCCGGCGGCAGCCAGCGCAGTGGTGAAGTAGCGGCGGGTCGTGCCGCCATTAACAGGCGGTCGCAGGAGCTGTTTTGCCATGGGTCGAAATTCCGAAAATCTGAGCAGCGAGCATAACCGACCGTCGCAAGGCACGTAAGCGCAGCGCGGTATACGTAGTAAATAGCTGAAATAAAACAAATATTTGTCTGTGCGGAATGAGAATTGGTTCGCATTCCCGGGCGCGCTTCTGCTTTAAATTTGAGTTTCAGGGATATGTTATGGAATGGCTCAACCTCAATCCGGACTTGATGCCTGCCGCGGTCGCCGCCGTGGCTTTCGTGGCAGGCGTGTTGTTTGCCCGGTTTGCGCTGCGATCGGCCAATAAGCGCGTGCAAACCGGCGTTGATCGCCGCGATCATCAAATTCGTCAGCTCGAAGCGGACCTGCGTGTCGCCGAACGTCGTCTTGAGGAGTACACGGCGCAGCTGGAAACCAAGAGCGAAGAATTCGACCAAAGCATGGCAACTGTTTGCGATCTGAATGCGCTGCTGGATACACGCAATTCGGAAGTCGAGCAGTTGCGTGCGGAAGTAAAAGGCGCTGTCAAAAAGACCCGCGAGTTACGTCGTGAACTCACCGACAGGGCCGAAGAAACATTGCGCGAGCATGTGCGCGCTAAAGAAGTGCAGGATGAACTGGATGTTGTCAGAGCCGGTTCAGATGCAATTATCAGCGAATTCTCGCGATTACAGCACGAAGACAATGATGCGGCAGTGTCCGAACCCAGCCAGCAGGATCTGCTGGGCGAAGACCTGCTGTTTGACGAAGACGACGACCGGCCTACTGGCGCCTGAGACTGTTCAGCTCTTCGCTGGCTGTACCCCAGACAATGTTGCCCGCATCATCCCGGTAACGGCCGTGAAAGCGGTAGTCGGTCGCGGTGATCTCGACGCGGTCGTCGGCATACATATTTTTCTGTATCCCCTGATTAAAAAGCACGCACTTGCCCTGCAGCAACGGCCCGCTGACCATATTCCCGGCCGCGTTGGCGCGCAGGAAAAAGTCGCAGCCGGCGTCCCAGGTGAAATCATCCAGCGTAACGCCTGCCAGCAGTTCAGGATTGTGGTGCAGGTTTTTGTATGGCTCCGGCTCTTTGAAATACAGTTCGCGCTGGATGATGGCGTCACTGTTCGGATCCGGCAGATACTGCATCAGCCCGTGCCGGAATATCATGGCCGGGTCTTCGGAGCCGTCCATGGACGATTGCTGGTAGACGATATAGCCTTCCAGTTGCGGTGCAGCCACCGGCACGAAAAGCTGGTGCATGGGCCGGTGGGTTAGTTCCGGCGCCAGGCCGGCGGCCATGTCGGCCTCAAATTGCGCAACATTGTGGTATTTGCCGTGCACCCACTGCTGAATAAGGCTCAGAGTCCGTTCGCTCTGCGCGGTTTTGATTTCCGGTTCGCCCGGTGCGCAGCCTGCAAGCAGGAGGACTAAAATGACGGCAGTGCTGACTGTTTTCATCACAAACCCAAATTCGTTCAGTACGATGATGCATTAAGCTTAGCAGAACCGATTCCGCGTAACCCACCACGGGAGAAATGCTGGTGAAGCAAAACCACCTCGCCGAACTGCTGGCCGCCTATCGCAGCGCGCCGCAGGAGTTCCAG
>CAYGKB010000094.1:6247-7345 GCA_964350425.1 uncultured Chromatiaceae bacterium
CTCCTACTGGGCCGCCTACGAAGATCGGTTGCTTAAACTCATTGCAAAAATTGATTTTGCTGAATTGCGCTCCGGCCGCCACCGGGTGCTGCAGGCTTTTGGCTTCTCCGATGCTGTCTACCATCGCAAATACACTCCGCTACGCCGTTTGCTGGCGCGCCTGCTGGGGCTGAAGCAGCGCTATCTGACGCCATATTCGGTCAGTCGTGAGCAAATAGAGGAGATGGCATGGCGGCATTGCGAGGTATACGGGCAACTTACCGGCGCACTGCCGCTGGCCACCATTGAGGCATCAGTCGCAGGCGGTCCGCAGAGCGTTTTCAATGCAGGCGGCAAGCGCTACACCATGCCTTTTTTGAGCTATTACCTGCGCTACTGCTTCGCCCAGCAGTACATTCCCTTCGACCGGAATCCTGTACTGATAGAGCTCGGTTCAGGTTCCGGCTACCAGGTTGAGCTGCTGAAAAAGCTTTATCCGGACATGACGATTCTCTGCTTCGACATGCCCGGGCAGATTTTTCTTTGCGAAAACTATCTGTCAGCCGCGCTGGGTAGCGATCAGGTCGTGACAACGGAATCAACACTGGGATGGGAAAACCTGTCGGCAGTGCAGCCGGGCAAGGTTTATTGCCTCGGCAACTGGCAGATGCCGCTGCTCAGCCATTTCAGCTTTGACGTGTTCTGGAACGCGGCGAGTTTCGGCGAAATGGAGCCCGGCGTGGTGAGAAACTATCTGTCGTTCGTTACAGGAACAGCAGAGTGGATATATCTGCAGCAGATGCGGGGCGGACAGAAGACCACCGGCAGTGCTCATGTGCAGGAACCGATTACGCTGGATATGTATAAATCAATGCTGCAGGGTTATGTGTTGTGCGCTGAACAGGATAACTATGCCGCCAACTATCGTGATGCAGGCGATTATTTTGAGGCCGTCTGGCGCGCTGCCTGATGCTGCATGAATGCAGCCAGTTGCGGCCGGCCGTCAGCCACGCAGTCTGCCGGGGGCGCAAGCCGGCTGTTCAGGGCAGCGGTCAGCTTGCCGCGCAGTTCGTGCGCGTCCCGGTAGAGCTCGCAAAGCCCCGCCGCCGCCATGCATTC
>CAYGKB010000095.1:0-7246 GCA_964350425.1 uncultured Chromatiaceae bacterium
GGACCATTTTTCTGGTCAAGGGCTCGCTGCAACTGACAGACGCCGACGGCAGCAAACAGACGCTATCCAGCGACGCCCCTGAAGCCCGCTTCGCCATCTCGCCCGTGCTGCCGCGGCAGCACAAGGCAATAGCGCTCGAAGACATCGAATACATTTCCATCGACACCGACCTGCTCGATGTCATGCTGACCTGGGACCAGACCGGCTCCTACGAAGTCTCCGAACTGGAAAGTGCCAAGGGCGCGGATCACGGCAGTCAGGACTGGATGACCACCCTGCTGCAAACCCGCGCTTTCCAGCGCATACCGCCGGCCAATATCCAGGCTATTTTTATCCGCATGCAGCAAATCAATCACAAGGCCGGCGACGTAATTATTAAACAGGGTGACGAAGGTGACTATTTTTACGCGATCACCGCCGGCACCTGCAGTGTGGTGCGGGAAACGCCTTTAAACAAGGAAGGCATCCGGCTGGCGGAACTCGGGGTAGGCGATACCTTCGGCGAAGAAGCGCTGATTTCCGACAGCAAGCGCAATGCGACCGTCACCATGCTCACCGAAGGCTCACTGATGCGGTTAGCCAAAGAGGACTTTGCCACACTGCTGAACGAACCCATGCTCGACTGGGTGGATTACAGCGAGGCCAAAAACCTGGTCGCCGACGGGGCCAAGTGGCTGGATGTGCGTCTGCCCAGCGAATTTGAAAGCTTCCATGAACAGGATGCGCTAAACATTCCGCTGTATTTTATTCGCCTGAAGCTTAGCGCCCTGGATCCGGACACAACTTACGTAGTGTGTTGCGATACCGGCCGCCGCAGTTCCGCCGGTGCCTTCATACTGAACGAACGGGGTTTTGAAACCCGGGTGCTGAAAGGCGGCCTGAATACCAGCGATCTCAGCCTGGCCTGACGGTTACATGGTGCGGGTGGCTTTTTCTCCGTGCAGCGCCCCAGCCAGCTTCACTACATGGTGTGAGTGGCTTTATCGCCATCCAGCGCCCCGGCGAGATAGTTCGTAATCTTTTGCTGCGTTTCGCCGTTATCCTGATCACTGAACTGCACGCCAATGCCGGCCATGCGCTTGCCCTGGGCACCCTTGGGCGTAATCCAGATAACCTTGCCGGCCACGGGGATTTTGTCGCCCTCGTCCATTAGGTTAAGCAGCATGAAAACTTCATCACCCAGGTTGTAGGTGCTGTTGGTCGGTATAAACAAACCGCCGTTGGCCACAAACGGCATGTAAGCCAGATACAGCGCGGCTTTGTCTTTGATCGTCAGTGTCAGCAGTCCCGGTTTGGCCATGGTGTTTTGCTCAGTTCTGTCGGTGGCCCAGGCCACCGTACCAATCTAACAATAATCCAGCGAGGCTCAATTCTGCGTTGATTCCCCCGTTAATAACGCGACGCAGTTCTCGAATTTGACCTAATTGCCGGAATCCGGCCTGCTGCAGGGACGGGTCCGGGCCTTTGGCAGCGGCCGCACGCAGTCTTTCGGCAATGCGCCATTCCAGCAGACGCAGGGCCACTGCTTCCTGATTACGGCAATGCGCCGCCACCGTCACCGGATTAGCGCTGCGCTGCTCCAGCTGCTGCAGTTCGCCGAGAAATTCATTGGCAAAATCCGCGAACCCGTCCTGCTTTAATGCCAGCGCAGCCAGCGGCGCGCCGCCGGCGAATTCCAGCAGGCGCGTGAAATCATGCCCGGGTTCCTGCCCGGCCAGCCAGTCGAGCGCGATATCGGTCTCCGGAGGCGCGAGACGCAGGCGCTGACAGCGACTGACCACGGTTGCGGGCAGCCGCGCCATGCTTGCACAGAGCAGCACCAGCATCGAGCCCGGCGGCGGCTCCTCGAGGGTTTTGAGCAGGCTGTTGGCGGCGTTGGTGGTCATCGCGTCGGCCGGGTGAATAATAACTACCCGTGCCCCGCCGCCATGGCTGGTAAGTTCCAGAAACGGCAGCAATTCATCGCGAATGCGGTCCACACCAATGGTATGACGCTCTTTGCCCTTGTCGTCGAGGTACGGTGCGGCAATTGCACAAAGGTCCGGATGGGCAATCTCCGGGCCGCCAGCGCCCTCGCGCGACACCGGCCCGCCCAGCAGCTGCCCGGCCAGCCACACCGCCAGTTCGCGTTTGCCGGTGCCGCCGGGACCATAAATCAGCAGCGAGTGCGGCCAGCTATCGCCCTCAAGGCTGGCGCGCAGACGCTGCTGATGCGCCGTCAGCCAGGGAAGATCTCCATATATTTTTTCTATATTTAACATTTAGTTATTTTATTTACCGAATTCTTTTTCTAATATATGCCGAATGTCAGCCTGCACTGCCGGCAGCGGCTGCGATGCATCAACCACGCGAATCCGCTGCGGCTCGGCTGCCGCACGCTGCAGGTATGCCTCACGCACGCGGGCAAAAAAAGCCTCGCGTTCCTGCTCAAAGCGGTCTGTGGCGGCGCCGCGACCGGCTACGCGTTTGGCCGACACCCGGGTGTCGGCGTCCAGCAACAGGGTAAGATCCGGGCGCAGCGTACCCTGCACCAGCGTTTCCAGAGTCGCTATGGCTGCGGTATCCAGTTCACGGCCACCCCCCTGATAGGCAAAGGTCGCATCGGTAAAACGATCACAGACGACCACCTCGCCCCGTTGCAGGGCCGGTTCAATCAGACCGTGCAGATGTTCAGCGCGAGCGGCAAACATCAGCAGTAACTCGCCGGTGGCGGACAACCCTGCGCCCGGCGTAGCAAGGATCAGTTCGCGGATGCGCTCGGCCATTTCGGTGCCGCCTGGCTCACGCGTTACCACGACGGTTGCACCCTGCTGGCGAAACCAGTCGGCGACAAATGCCAGGTTGGTCGACTTGCCAACCCCCTCGATTCCTTCAATGGTTACAAAACGGCCCTGCATCGTGACTCCTGCTGCTCGCCCGTGAATTAATCATGGCGCGATTACTGCTCACTCCGGCGCGCCCGGCGAAACGCGGCAACGTACCTGGCCACCGCCGCATTGTGCTGTTCCAGAGTGTCCGAGAACACGTGGCTGCCGTCCAGTTCGGGCGACGCAACGAAAAACAAGGCGCTGCCGGGGGCCGGATTGGCCGCGGCCTGCAGCGACGCCTCCCCGGGCATGGCGATGGGGGTGGGCGGGAGGCCGGCCCGTGTGTAGGTGTTGTAGGGCGTGTCGGTGCGCAGATGTCGGCGCGTGAGATTGCCATCAAATTCGGCGCCAAGGCCGTAAATGACCGTGGGATCGGTCTGCAGGCGCATGTTTTGGCGCAGCCTTCTTACAAACACGCCGGCGACCTGCGCCCGTTCACTGTCCAGCGAAGTTTCCCGTTCCACAATCGAGGCAAGCGTGAGAAGTTGCTGCGGATTCTGTAGCGGCAGGTCGGCGGCACGGCTGTCCCAGGCGGCCTGCAGGCGCACGGCCATTAGCCTGGCAGCCTGCTGCAAAACTTCAACATCGGTAATGCCCCGCGCCACTGCATAGGTTTCCGGAAACAAGCGCCCTTCTGCGTGATGCAGATTACCGGGCAGCAAGCGGGCCATGGCTTCGGCACTGTCGAATTCTGTCGTAAACCGGATCACATCGCTGGCGCGCAGCGCATCGCGCACCTCTCGCCAGGTCCAGCCTTCCACAATGGTAAACCCGTGGAGTTTGACTCGCCCGGCTACCAGCAGATCGAGCACATCGGCCATGCTCTGCCCCGGCAGCAGCTGGTATTCACCGGCCTGCAAACGATCCGCCGAACCGCTGAGCTGCGCCCAGCCGGCAAACAGGCGCGGTGAGCTGATTACCCCCTGCAGCCGCAGCTGCTCAGCCACCGCACTGGCGGCAGCGCCCGGGCGCACGTCTACCAGCAGGGCCGCGGTGATGCCCGGCAACGGTGCATGCACGCGATTCCATGCCCAGCCAGCGGCCAGTATCAGCAGTAACGATGCCACCAGCAGGCCGCGCCAGAGAATTGCGGTCAGGCCACGCATTCACTGACTCCGCGGGCGGCCAGCCCGAGCATGAGCTGTTGTGTCAGCACATGACGCGCGTAAACGTGCTCGTCAATGCCGGCAACCGGCCAGATACCCACCCGGGCATTGGTAAAGAACACATCGTCGGCTTCGTCCAGCGCGCCCAGCGTAAATCGCTGTTCGCGACAATCTATCCCCTGCTCCTCAGCCAGATTCAATACCTGCGCGCGCATGATTCCGTGCACTCCGGCTTGATCCAGCACCGGTGTCCACAAACGCCCGCCGGACACAACAAAAAGATTCGACTGGGTGCCGCAAATCAGATAACCGTCACTGTCGCGCATGATGCCCTCACTGATGGCCGGGTCATCCCATTCCGCGCGCGCCAGCACCTGCTCCAGCCGGTTCAGCGTTTTCATGCCGGCTGTTGCCGGATTACTGCTTATCCGGGTTTCGCACACCCGCGCGCGAATGCCGTTGTGCGGTATCTGCGGTGCCGGTTCCGGCGTAAAGCCAATAGCGCAGGTGGGGGTTACGCCATCCGGCGGACGATAACCGCGCTCGCCCGCGCCCCGGCTGACAATAATTTTCAGCGTCCCTTCGCGGTCACCGCCGCAAAGCTGCTGCGCCGATTCAGCCAGCGCATTTTGTTCTGGCACCGCAAGACCCAGCCGGCGACAGGAAACCACCAGACGCGCGTAATGCGCACCAAAAAAACGCAGCATGCCATTGCGCACGGCGATGGTTTCAAACAGTCCGTCACCATAGGCAAAGCCACGGTCATTGACATCAATTTGCGCCGTGCTGACGCCATTGATCAGCCAGCGCTTCACGATCCGTTACCTGCCGCCAGGCTGTGCGGTAGCGCTCCGGGATCCTGCAGGGCCAGCAACAATCCCTTGGCTTTGGCACGGGTTTCATCCAGCTCGCGCTGTGCGCGGGAGTCGGCAACAATGCCACTGCCGGCAGCAATTTCCACCTGCCTGCCCTGCACCTGCATGGTACGAATCAGAATATTCAGATCGCAATCGCCATCGCGGTTGAGGTAGCCCATGGAACCGGTATACGCGCCCCGCGGCCGTTGTTCCAGCTCATTGATGATTGCCATGCAGCGCACTTTCGGACAACCGGTAATGGTGCCGCCCGGAAATACCGCCCGAATCAGCTCGCCCGGCGTAAGACCGGGCCGGGCCGTACCGGTTACGTTCGAAACAATGTGATGCACATGCGTGTAGCTCTCGATCACCATGTACTCATCAACCCGAACCGACCCGCCTGTGCAGACGCGGCCCAGATCATTGCGCTCCAGATCAATTAGCATGATGTGCTCAGCGCGTTCCTTGGGGTGGGCCAGCAGCCCTGCCGGCGCCTCGGCGCGCGGCCGCGTCCCGGCGATGGGACGCGTGTCGAGACGCTCGCCGCGACGGCGCACCAGCCGTTCCGGTGAAGACGACACCAGCGCAAAATCATCGCGCTGAATCAGCCCGCCGAACGGGGCAGGATTGGTCTGCCGCAGGCGCCGGTAAAGCTCAGTCGGTGCAACCGCAGCCTGCATTTTCACCTGCCAGCAACGCGACAGATTGGCCTGAAAAATATCGCCGGCCGCTATGTAGCACTGCGCCCGCGCCACGGCGTCAATAAAGGCCTGCTCGTCATCTTCGTGCACACTGAATGCCGGCAGCCCGGCTGCGGCTTGCGGCTGCGCGGCAATGCCCTGCAGATCCGCAAGAACCTGGGCAACGCGCGCTGCGTGACCTGGTTCGGCAACAATGCCGACGGCGCCGGTCTCACTGTCGTGGATGACGGCTACCGGGACGCGCGTGGCAAAGGCCACCGGCATAGCCGGCGCGGCCGCAATTGTCAGGGTGGGCTCAATTTCGCCGGCCAGCGCGTAGCCCAGGAATACGAACCAGCCGCCGGTAAACGGCACCTCCGCGCTGCTGCGGGCGATCCGTTCGTCTGCCCACCAGGCATCGAGCGCGGACAGAAATCCGCCATGTTGCGCATATGGCCCGCGCAGGGTTCCGTCAGCGGCAAGCTCCAGGGTGGTGCCGGGGAAGGCGAACAGGATATCGTAACGCGCCAGTTGCGGTCCCGCTGCGACACTCTCCAGCAAAAAGGGGTAACGCTGCGGATAGCGTTGCGCCAGCGCCAGAAGATCAGTTGCTGAACCTGTCAGGTCAACCGGTGTGTAGGAATACGAACTGCCCGCCGGGGAGTTCATGGTCGCACCCTGATGTCAGGAGTGACGGGTGAACAACAGGCTGCCGTTGGTACCGCCGAAGCCGAATGAATTGCTGATCACCGCATTAACTTCCATCTGCCGTGCGGTGCCCGGGACGTAATCCAGATCGCAGCCCTCACCCGGATTTTCCAGATTGACAGTCGGCGGCACCGCCTGATCGTGAATCGCCATGGCAGCAAACACTGCTTCCACTGCGCCTGCGGCACCCAGCAGATGACCGGTGGTCGATTTAGTGGAACTGACAGCCAGACTGGCCGCATGCGCGCCAAAAACAGCTTTGACCGCGGCAGTTTCAGCCTTGTCACCCAGCGGCGTGGAAGTGCCGTGGGCGTTGATGTAATCAATATCCTCCGGATTCAGGCCGGCATCACTGAGCGCTGCGCTCATGCAGCGGGCCGCGCCATTGCCGTCTTCCGGCGGCGCGGTGATGTGATGCGCATCGCCGCTCATGCCAAAACCTGACAATTCGGCATAGATTTTTGCGCCCCGTGCCCTGGCATGCTCGAGCTCTTCCAGCACCAGGCAGGCACCGCCGTTACTGAGCACGAACCCGTCGCGATCCTGATCCCACGGCCGGCTGGCGGCCTGCGGATCATCGTTGCGGGTAGACAGCGCCCGGGCCGAACAGAAACCACCCAGACCAAGCACGGTCGTGGCGTACTCGGCACCGCCAGCAAGCATCACATCAGCATCACCGTAGGCGATGGTGCGCCCGGCAATCCCGATGCAGTGCGTAGATGTCGTGCAGGCCGTAACCAGTGCGATATTCGGCCCCGCCAGACCATACTCAATAGACACATGGCCGGAAATCATATTGATAATGCTGCCCGGCACAAAAAACGGCGAAATCCGCTTGGGATTGCGGTCGGCTTCGATATATTTGTTGTGATTAGCCTCAATGGTGCCGATACCGCCGATACCGGAACCCATGGCCACGCCGATACGGTTGCGGTTGGCATCGGTAACTTCCAGGCCGGAATCGGTAATGGCTTCCTTCGCTGCGGCGATGCCGTAGTGCATGAAGGTATCCATTTTGCGGGCTTCTT
>CAYGKB010000096.1:0-7244 GCA_964350425.1 uncultured Chromatiaceae bacterium
CCGCGCAGTTTCGCCAGCGCCGTAAGCCGATCCCACGGATCATCCAGATTCAGCGGTGCACCCGCCCGCAGGGCTGACCAGCGGGGCATGGTTGTGGTGATCAAACCGGCCAGACTTGCGATCACAAATCGCCGGCGGTCCGATACCTGCCGAGCCATCCGCTGTTCCTGTTTATCGGATTGCCGGGTCATAGCGATCTCCTGCTGCTCAGGTTGCAATTTCTGGCGGGCGGTTACCAGGGTATGGTCTTGCCATCGACATTGGTTGGCGTGCCATCGTCTTCCAGCGTGAGCCCGGCAATAATTTCCGCCATGCCGGCAGCACTCTCGGCCGGGCTCAGCGCCTTCCCCCGGTATCCCGAATCAGCCAGCAGCTGCGTTTCCACCATACCGGGCGCAACCAGCGCCACAACAATACCTTCAGGTCTGAGACTGGCCCGGATGGCTCGCATACCCATGTTAATGCCCGCTTTACTGACGCGGTAATAGGTCATGCCCTGCATGCGCCCCATCAGAGTCAGCGATCCCAGACCGCTGGTCAGCGTCACAATTTTCTTTTGCTGACTGGCTGCAACATGATTCTTAAATGCTTCGGCCATTGCCATGGGTCCATAGACATTGACAGCCATGGTCCATGCAAACTGCTCAAAATCGAAGGAGCCAAACTGCTGCCCTTCCAGATCGCCCAGCACACCCGCGTTGTTAATCAATACGTCAATTGCCACTGCATCGAGGTCAGCGGCGAGTCGTTGTATCTGGTCCAGGTCGGTGACATCAAGAACGGCGATATGAAACGCCGGATAGGTAGCGGCAAGTTGCTGCAATTCGTCGGCTTTATCCGGATTGCGCGCGGTAGCGATCACGTTCCAGCCGTCGGCGGCATAGTGTCTGGCCAGCCCCAGACCGATACCCCGATTGCTGCCGGTAATCAGAACCGTGGGTTTTTCCGCATCAAACCCTGCCGGTGCAGCGCCTGCCTGAGCCGTTGCCAACCAGGCAGACAGCAGCACTGTCGAAAGGAGCAGCAATACCTGCAGTGGTTTTGTCGGGCGGATGGATGCGGACTCTGTCATGGGCAATTTCCTGTGAATGGCTGGATACCAAAATTCCGGAATAGTTTATGCTTGAATTTTCGCGCCGCCAAAGCCCTGCCGGCAACGACCACGATGAGAACATCATGACCGATCGAACCACGGAACTCGAAATAAAAGTCGCGCATCTGGAGCAATCCATACAGGAGATGAGCGATACGGTTTACGCGCAACAGACCAACATCGACACACTGACACGAATTTGTGAAGTATTGCGGCAACGCATAATGACAATCGAGACACCGGCCGGCAGCGCCGGCGGGGACGAAAAACCGCCGCATTATTAGGCACCTGTAGATATAACGGCTCAATACATGAAAAACCACGTTGGCCGTGTCCGGCTTTTGCTATGATGCCGGACGAGTTCTAACAGTCTCTATTTGGAGGAGATAGGTCCCAATGAAAATGAACCCGATTCTTAGCGTAGCTGCTGCCGTTATCGCCCTGGGCGGTGCATCTGCAGTGTTTGCCGCAGGCCACGAAGGCGGCCCGGAAATCACCGGCGAAGGCAGCTGCACATACGTGCAGGAAAACATGTTTGCCGGTCCTTTTGATGTGTGTCAGGAACCGGTTGGTGCAGAAAGCTGCGAGCAGCTCGGCCAGACCGATGACAATGCCAATGCCGTACATTCAGACGGCGCATGCTCACTGGAAAACCTGGTCGGCACCTGTGATCTGGGTGGCAGCAAGGTGAACTATCTGTCGGGCGACGCCGGCGGACTGGAGATCGGTTGCGGTTTCCAGGGCGGCGACTGGATCGCTGCCGAGTAATACGACTCAAGCTGTAATAAAAAGCCCCGCCATTGGCGGGGCTTTTTTTTGCGCCTGGTTTACAGGTTGCCGCCAAAATCCATGACAGCAGCTATGGGTAGACAGGCATGATTTGCCGCAACAGCAGAAAAAACATCACCGACAGTACCGCTCCCGCAGGAACTGTAATCAGCCATGACAAAAATATTCCCTTGACGACTCCGGTATTGATAGCTCGTTTGCCCTTCACCAGACCGACTCCCAGAACCGCGCCAATGAGGGTATGGGTGGTCGATACAGGCATGCCGGTGCCGGACGCAACGACAATAGTAAATGCGGCGGCAATTTCTGCAGAAAAACCGCGTACCGGCGTCAGCTGGGTGATATGCGAACCGACCGTGGTGATAACCCGCCGCCCGTAGGTTCCCAAACCAACCACGATTCCGAGACCACCCACTATCAGTATCCACACCGGTACGCCGGATTTCTGCGCAACCGAACCCTGCTCGGCAATAGAAACGACAGCCGCAACCGGACCGATAGCGTTCGCTACGTCATTGGAGCCATGTGCGAAGGCCATGGTGCAGGCAGTAAAAATCATCAGGATCGCGAATACGGTTTCGACCTTCTTGTGCTCAAACTGCCGTCTTGCATTGTCGTCGATGCGCACCCTGTGGATGGCTATCCGGCTCAACCAGGCGGCCAGAATTCCAGTGAAAATCGCGGTTGAATAAGCCTGCAAAGGTGTCAGATTCAGCCCGACATGCTTGAGCCCTTTGAAAATCGAAACCAGCACAATCAGCGTAACCGCCACCAGCACGTAGTACGGCGCATATTTTTTGGCGCGTTTGAAAGGCTTTTCCCTGACGAGTATCAGCTTTTTTATAGAAAAGAATATGCCGTATGCAATAACGCCCGCTGTAAGTGGCGATATCACCCAACTGATAACAATGGTACCGATCTTCGACCATTCAACCGCGTCGAATCCCACGGCAATAACTGCAAAACCGACAATTGCGCCGACAATGGAGTGTGTAGTGGAGACCGGCCAGCCTTTGACCGAGGCCAGCAACAGCCAGGTACCCGCCGCAAGCAGCGATGCAAGCATGCCGAGCATAAGTACATCCGGACTATCGACAAACAACGATGCATCCACCATTCCCTTGCGAATAGTGGAAGTCACTTCGCCGCCTGCCAGAATCGCGCCGGCGAATTCGAACACTGCGGCGACCAGCAGCGCCTGTTTAATTGTCAGCGCGCCGGAACCGATTGACGTAGCCATTGCATTGGCAACATCGTTAGCGCCGATCCCCCAGGCCATAAACAGCCCGAACAATAGCGCGAGACCCACGTAGATATAGAATGGATCCAAAACACTTCCCCCGGATGTGATGCTCGTATTGTATGACGGAAGAAGCGGGGTGGACATAGCCCGATGCTAGAATTGCTCATCGAACATCGCTCATCCAATATCGCCCATCGCCTTTGCCAATTGGTGTACCGACGAGGAAGCACATGCTTGCAACCCTGAATCAATTCATCGTGAACTGCTCGACGTCCTGGTGGAAAACCCTGCTGCTGCTGGCTGGTCAGACCGGCAGTCTGCTGATTCTGCTGCGTATAGAGGGGAAGTTTCCGGCGATTGCGTCCGGCGCCACGCCGTTCGACATGCAAAACCAGCTCACCGTCACACAGATATTCGAACAACTGGCCGGCTATAGCGATGCGGCATTTCGCAGCTATTATATTTTTCAGGCTGTGGACTTCGTTTTTCCGTTGCTCGGCGGACTGTTTATGGCTGCTGTATTCAGCTTTGCGCTGCGCCATGCAGCTCCCGGCTGGTATGCAATAGCAGTGGCCAGGAGGCTGCTGATCCTGCTGCTGGCTGCGACGCTATTCGATTATCTGGAAAACCTGAATTTTTTGTGGGTAGTGAATGCCTGGCCTGACGAAGCCATGCGTGCGGCGCAACTGGGCGTACTGGCAAAACAGGCCAAACTCGCCTGCATGAACCTGGTGTTCGGATTGACAGGCCTGCTGCTGCTGGTCGCGCTGGCGCGTCGCGGTGCCGCGCTGCTGAAAAAAAACACCGGCAGCTAAAGCTGCCGGCGCTGTTTATGGGAGCTTGTTGCCGGCCAGTCGTTAGTTGGCCTTGGCCAGCGTTTCTTCGACTACTGCATCAATCCACTTAATGTAGTTCGGATGTTCGTTGAAGCCTTTGTCGGCAAATATGTATTCCATGCCGCGCAGGTCTTCCTCGATGTGCTGCTGTACGCCGAAACTTGCTGAAGCCGCGACCGTCACAATAACGTCCTGACCCCGCCGCCTGGCGCTGTTGATCCAGCGCTGCAGTTTTTTGACGTTTGATTTTCTGATTGGCGGCAAAGCGTCATCCTGCAGGTTAATGACTTTGACGTCGGCAAAGTTGGTTTTTGCCTTGATGCGATCCACGTGGGTCTGCAGTATTTCCAGATCGACAACATTATCCTCTATGTCTTCCGGGCCATGCGCAACAATGATCACGACTTCGTTTTCCTGGTTCTTGCTTTTCTCCAGGGTGTAGTCCAGCAGTATTTCGGTAACCAACGGATGATCATCAAAATGATCCGTCATCACAAAAGAGGCGTCTGATTCGATTTGTGGCACAGCCAGATAGGAAGGCTCGTCATACATGTTGAAGATATAACGCCAGTGACGTGTCAGCGAATTGTGTTCGGTCAACGCGGTGGGAACCAGCACGATGCGCTTGGCGCCCCGCTCGGTCAGGTCATCAACCGCAGACTGAATTTGCGTTGACATCATCATGGCCATGCCAAACGCTACAGCGGTCGGGCGCTTTTTAGCCATTGGCTTAAGTGACTCCACCAGCAGACGATCACTGTTTTCGCCCACCCCATGCGACAACACCAGCACACCGATGTCGCCGCGCAGCTCAGTATCACTGACATACCACTCGTAATTCGGCCCCATCATGGCCATGTTCATGCGCGCTTCCCGATCAGTCAGCGCCCGGTACAGCGCGACCTTTTCGCGCAGCCCCGCCAGTTGCTCGTCGGACATTTCATGCATCGGCGCATCGGGATCGAGCCGCCTGCCGTCGGCGTCCATAGCGGGAATATCGCCGTGCCCGTGATGCTGATGACCTTCCTGTGCAAAGACCGGGGTTATCGCCAGGATTGCTCCCAGCAGGAATCCGACGGCACCTGAAACTATCCGGTTGTTGAGACTGAGATTCATGATGTCACTTCCTCACTCTGTGTGTTCAATAGACAGGTAACCGCGCGTGTCAGTTCCTGTTTGATTTCTGTCTGCAGCGCGGCATTTTTGCCAATCGCCTCCCGCGTCGCCGCCAGAACCATGTTGCCGATCATTGCCGCATATAGCCGGGCATCGCGCCGACGCGCGGGCATCTCCTGCAGCGCTGCCTGCAGAATCCGGTTGGGTGCGGCATGCAGCTCGCCGATACGGCGCTGCAAATCAGCCCCGCCGTCGCGAACCTCCGCCATGAATTCCATGGTGACGTGAGCCGGTCCCGTGGCCAGATCAAACTGCGCCTCCACCCATGCCGCGACCCGCGCTATTGCCGCGGGAATTTGCACCGGCAGCTGTTCCAGTGCCGCGAGATGTGGCGCCATGTCGGCTTCAATGCAGGCCAGCAGGATATAGTCCTTGTTGCGGAAATAGCGGTACAGCGAATTTCGCGCCAGTCCGACTTCCTTGGCGATGTCGGCCATGTCTGTGTGCCGGTAACCCTGCCGGGCGAATACGATTCGCGCTGCCTGAGTAATACGCAGAGTCTGGCGACGGACATGCTCGTCAATACTGGCTGCGGCTATACGCGGCATCAGGCAGCCTCGGACAACTTGCCGTCCAGAATATTGAACACGCGGGACGCTACATCCAGCATGCCTCTGTCATGAGTCACCATCAGGGTCGCCACCTTGTGATCGCGGCAACGTGCGGCGAGCAATTCGACAATGGCGTGCCCGCGATTGTGATCAAGCATGGAGGTGGGTTCGTCGACCAGCATGATTTTCGGATTGGTCATCAGGGCCCGGGCGATACCGACACGCTGGCGCTCGCCTCCCGACAACTGGTTGGGACGACGGTCGGCACGATGTGACATATCCACCTCGTCGAGCAGCGCCCGCGCATGTTTGCGATCGGCACTGTCCGGCCGGCGACCCTGCAAATGAACCAGCAAGAGCAATTGGTCCAGAGCGGACAGCGCAGGCACCAGGTTCGAAAGCTGAAACACAAAACCAATTTTTTCACGCCGCACCCGCGTCAGCTCTGCCGGTTTCATGTTGGAAATGTCCATGCCATCTATCGACACCCGACCGGAGGTCGGCTGTCGCAGCCCGCCGCAGACAGCAAGCAGACTCGACTTGCCGGCGCCTGACGGCCCGGCCACTGCAATCAACTCGCCAGGCTCTACCGTCGCCGATACGTTATCCAGCGCCGTGACCTGCTGCTCGCCGTCACCAAGCACCAGTGACACATTTTCTATTTGCAGACTCATTTCTGCGCTCCCAGGGCGATGATGGGGTCCACGCGGGTAATCAACCGCACCGACAACGCGCTGCCCGCCAGACCGGCAAGCACCAGAAACAATGCCGCGGCCAGGGCTGCTTCCATTTCCATAGCGAATGGGAACCCCCCTTCGACAAATACCTGCCCGAGCTGCAACGCTATCGCGACGCCGACGATGACGCCGGCCACCATCAGCATCACCACCTGACCCAGCGCATCGCGCATGAGATAGGCATTGGAAGCACCCAGCGCTTTGACCAGCCCGATTTCCTGCGTGCGCTGAATGGTCCAGACAGTGAAAAACGCACCGATAACCACCGCAGAAATAATGATGAGAAAGCCCTGAATCATTTGCACGGTCATGATTTCTTCACGATATCCCGTGGATGCAAGATAGGCGCCCGGACGGTCGACCGTCAGCGTACCCATGTCGATGTCCATTTCCGCCAGCGTCTCGGCGCTAACCGCAGGGTCAATCTTCATGGCGATCAAAGTTGCATAGTCGAACAGTATGTCGGGCAGTTTTTCACTGCCGTCATACCCTGGCGGCCCATAGGTCGCCTCCTGCCATTTGCGGATCGGCATATAGACAATCGGCACATGGCCAATATTGAGCTCTTCGACAATCCCGACGACTTTGAGTTTGGTCAGCGCACGATCCAGCGTGAAAGTGTCGCCGAGCTTCAGGCCGCGCTCGACCAAAAGCTCCGAAATGATTACGCCGTTTTCAACCGCGCCCACCAGGCCAGAGCCTTCCAGCACCTGCGGCTCGAGAAAACTGCCGGGCTCAATACCCCATAGCACCACATCGTCCAGCGAAGTATTGTCCATCAGCCGGGCGTTAAACATGCTGTGCCCCATCGGCTCCAGC
>CAYGKB010000097.1:0-7230 GCA_964350425.1 uncultured Chromatiaceae bacterium
GCGCGACCTACCTGATTTCGTCCATCGGCGCCGGCCGCGGTGATCCGGAAAACGGTCCGGAGCAGGTCGATTTCGGCGGGGTGAAAAACCTGGCAACCGCGGCTGCGGATAACGGGATTGAGCAGTTCGTGCTGGTGTCCTCGTCCGGGGTAACCCATGAGGATCATGTGCTGAATAAGATGATGAATAACGTATTGCTGTGGAAATTCCGCGGTGAAGAGGCCCTGCGTGCCAGCGGAGTGCCATACACGGTTGTGCGTCCGGGCGGTCTGGTCAATGGGGCAGGTGGCAGTGAAGCGCTGGTATTCGCCCAGGGCGACACAACCGCGGGCCGCATTAATCGCGAAGACGTTGCCCTGGTTTGCATTGCTGCTCTCGGCAATGCAGCAGCGTTAAATAAAACATTTGAAACCTTTAGCAGCGGCGAACCCGGCAACAATGACTGGGCCGAAATGTACGGCGCTCTGGATGCAGATTAGCAGCCTGTTCCCTGGAGTTTAGTGCACATGAATCAGCAGCCGCCGCATTTACTGGCCCGCATTATGAAATCAGCTTCAAAAATTGAGCCGAATGAATTGCGTTCGGTTTTTTTGTCGTTCCTGTTTGTATTCACGCTCATGTCAGCGTGGTACATCCTGCGGCCGGTTCGCGATGCCATGGCCAGCGACTGGACCGACACGGAATTAAGTTTCCTGTGGAATATCAATTTTTTTGTTAGCGCCGCTGTCGTCGCCATCTATGGTTTTGCGGTGTCGAATCTGAAGTTCAAGCATCTGGTGCCGAGTGTCTATGCGTTTTTCGGTGTCAGTTTTGTGGCTTTCTATCTGGCCGCCAGCGGCGCGCAGGACCGGGTCCTGATTGACAAGATTTTCTATGTCTGGGTCAGCGTATTCAGCCTGTTCCATATCTCCGTGTTCTGGAGTTTTATGTCGGACCTGTTCACCAAAGAGCAGTCGAACCGGCTGTTTGCGTTTATTGCCGCCGGATCCAGTGCCGGCGCGCTGGTCGGGCCGCTGATTCCGGCGCTGTTTGCGGAAAATCTTGGCACCGACAAGCTGATGCTTATAGCGTCCGTTGCATTGATCGTGCCGATAGCGCTGGTATTGTATCTGGAACGTCTCAAGGTGGTCGATTTGCACAATGAGTCGGTGCATGCTGACCTGCGTGCGGCCAAGATTGGCGGCAATCCGTTTGCCGGTTTCAAAATGTTTGTCAGCAATCCCTATCTGCTGGCTATAGGCGCTTTTATTTTGCTCTATACCGCCATCGGGTCATTTGTGTATTTCGAGCAGAAGAACCTGCTGGCAGATTTCAGTCGTGCGGAACGGACCGAAATTCTTGCGCGGGTGGACCTGGCGGTGAACATCCTGACTTTTGCGATCGGCATGTTTGCCACCAGCCGTATTGTGACCCGGTTTGGCATGGTCACCACGCTGGCTATGGTGCCGGTGTTTATTGTTGCCGGACTGCTGATACTGGCGTTTGCGCCGATATTAATTGTGGTGCTGGCATTGCAGGTTGCGCGTCGCGCCGGCAACTATGCGATCACGCGGCCGGCTCGCGAAATGCTGTTTACCGCCGTCGATCGGGAGACCCGTTTCAAGGCCAAACCGGTCATTGATATTGTGGTCTATCGTGGTGGCGACGCGGTCAGCAGCATTGCCTTTGCCGGCCTTACGGACGGCATAGGCCTTGGTCTGGGGGCTATGGCGGCGGTTGGCGCCGGCATCGCGGCGGTCTGGTCCGCGGTGGGTGTCTATCTTGGCCGCATGTTCGGCAGGCTGGAGGCCGCGGCCCCGCCTGAGGACGGAGCCGCGCAGAAAGCCTGATCCGGCCGCCACGGCAGGGTCTCGCCGGCCAAAACTGCGACCCGCGCGCTTTGCCGCCCAGCCCGCTTATGGTTTCATTAGGACAACAAGGCTGAAGGTATGGCGTCGGCATGATTCCCGGCGAAGGGCAGAAAATTAGCGGTTGTTCGGGCGATTGCACCAATGCGCTGGTGCTGCCCGGTGGCGGCGCTCGCGGTGCCTATCAGGTCGGCATTCTGCGTGCCATTTCTGAACTGTTGCCACGGCGTTCTGCCACTCCTTTCCGGATTCTGAGCGGTACTTCGGCCGGTGCCATAAACACCACAGTGCTGGCCAGTCGCGCCAGGCTGTTTCATGTGGGTGTCGCCGAACTTGAGCACGTCTGGCGCAATTTTGAATCTGCCGATGTCTTCAAGACGGACGCGTTGACCCTGACCCGCAACAGCCTGCACTGGTTACTGACTTTAGTCACCGGTGGTCTGGGCCGGCAAAACCCGCTGTCCCTGCTGGACAATGATCCGTTGCGGCAGATGCTCGGACGCAGAATAAATTTTGCCGCCATTCAGAAGTCCATTGATGCCGGATACATCGACGCTTTGTCCGTTACTGCTGCGGGATACTCGTCGGCACGTTCGGTGTCGTTCTATCAGGGCGTGGAGAACCTGTCGTCGTGGCGGCGGGTGCGGCGTATCGGCCGGCGCGAGGATATTGAACTCGAACACCTGATGGCCAGCATAGCGGTACCGATTGTGTTCCCGTCAGTGCGCCTCGGACAGGAGTATTTTGGTGACGGCGCCATGCGCCAGGCTACGCCCCTGTCACCCGCAGTGCATCTGGGTGCCGACCGGATTCTGGTCATCGGTGTGCGCAACGAGACCATGGACCCGCCGGCTACCGACTTCGAGGAGCCGGGTTACCCGAGCCTTGGTCGGGTCGCCGGTTATGTGCTTGATGCGCTGTTCATGGATGGCTTGTCCGCGGACCTGGAGCGCATGGCGCGCATCAACACCATGCTCAGCCAGCTTGAAGAAGGCACACTGGAAGGCGACGAGGGGCCGCTGCGCACCATTGAGGCTTTTGTGATGCTGCCGTCGGAAGACGTGCGGGAAATCGCCGCCCGCCATGTGCACGAAATGCCCAAGGCAGTGCGACTATTGCTCGGCGGACTTGGCGCCATGAACAAGGGCGGCATGCAGCTGGCCAGCTACCTGTTGTTTGAATCCGGTTATACCCGTGAACTGATCGAACTGGGCTACAAGGATGCCATGGACCGGCGCGCAGAGCTGCTGAGCTTTTTGCAGGGTGAGCCCATGGAGTCAGCTTCCGGAATCTTCGGCTGGAACGACCTCAGCTCCGAATACACCGTGCGGCTGCCGGCGCTGCAGATTTCCAGCTAGAAAAACAGCACCCACCAGCAACCGGTGCCGTGCGGGCCATCAGGTAAGAAAGATGGCCCCTAGACCGAGGAAGCTGCCGAAGCCGACCACGTCGGTCACGGTGGTCAATACCACGCCTCCGGCGATGGCCGGATCAATGCCGATCCGTTGCAGAATGATCGGTATGGCAAAACCGGCACATGCGGCGATGATCAGATTCAGCGCGACGGCCGAGCTGATCAGCAGCGCGACCTGCCAGCCGCTAAAGAACATCACAGTAATCGCACCCACCACCACTGCCCACGCCAGCCCGTTCAGAACGCCGATCAGCAGTTCCTTGGTCATCACCCAGCGTGCGTTGGAATCACTGACACGCCCGAGCGCCATGCTGCGCACCATCAGGGTCAGGGTCTGGGTGCCGGCAATACCGCCCATGCTGGCGACTACCGGCATAAGGACGGCAAGAATCACCAGCTGCGCCAGGGTGGCTTCAAACATGCCTACCACTGCTGCGGCCAGGAAGGCAGTAGCAAGATTGATGCCGAGCCAGACTGCACGCCGCCTTGCACTGGTTACCACGGGGGCAAAAATATCGTCCTCTTCGTCGAGACCGGCCTTGCCGAGCAGTTCGTGGTCGGCCTGCTCGCGGATCACATCGACCACGTCATCAATGGTGATCTGACCCATAAGCAGGCCGTCATCATTTATGACCGGCGCCGTCACCAGATCTTTGTCCTGGAAGATCTGTGCTACTTCATTGTCGGGCGTATTGACATGGATACCAGCAAGACTGGTATCCATGACATCTTCGACCTTGATATCAGGCCCGCTGGCGACCAGCTTGGTGATGGGCAGTGTGCCCACGTAATGTTCGTTGCGGTCAACCACGAACAACGACAGGGTATTGTCCGGCAGCCCGCCGATAGCACGCAGTCGCTGCAGTACTTCATTAAGGCTGAAGTGGCGACGCACCGCCACGGTGTCCGGATTCATCAGGCCGCCCGCGGTATCCTCGCCATAGGACAACACCACTTCGAGGCGTTCGCGATCACTCGCAGCCAGAGAATCAATAACTTCGCTGGTGATCGCTTCGGGCAGGTCGGCAACTACGTCGGCGAGATCATCGAGGTCCATGCCTTCGGTTGCAGCCAGCACTTCGGCCGTGTCCATGCTTCCGAGCAGCCCGGAACGGACTTCGTCATTGAGTTCGGCGAGAACGCTGCCTTCTTCTTCGTCTTCGACCAGTTCCCATACCGCATTGCGTTTGGTCGGAGGCAGGGACTCGAGCACCAGCGCGATCTCTGCGGGGTGCATGCCGGCAACCATCTGCTCCACTTCCGTGTGGGCACCCTGATCCAGCGCCTCGTTCAGCTGGCCCAGGTCAACGTCTTGTCGGGTATCCGGTTCCATGTCGCGTATGCCTGCCAGGTCAGCCGCTGACAGAGTTGTTTGTGCTGAGCTGATTGTGCCTCACCAGCACACCCTCGTGTGCCTCGCGCAGGGCTGCCGCGAGGCGCTCGACCAGATAAACAGAGCGATGTTGCCCGCCGGTGCAGCCAATTGCCACCGTCAGATAATTGCGGTTGTTCTCGGTATATTCCGGGATGCGATTGCGCAAAAAGGCCAGGATGTCCTGGTACATGGACTCGGTGACATCGCTGGCGGCAAGAAAAGCCGCAACCTCCGCATCCCTGCCGTTCTTGCCGCGTAATGCCGGATCCCAATAAGGGTTTGGCAGGCAGCGCACGTCAAAAACAAAATCGGCATCGTAAGGCACGCTGTATTTGAAACCGAAGGATTCGATCTGAATGGATAATTCCCGCTGGTCACGTCCGATGCGGCTACGCAGATTTTCACGCAGTTCATGGATGCTCGTCTGGGTAGTGTCAATCACCAGGTTGGCCGCATAGATAATCGGCCCGAGCAGATCGCGCTCTTCGGAGATGGCGTCCTGCAGGCTCATGCTCTGCGTGCGTAACGGATGGCGCCGGCGCGTTTCGCGGTATCGCTGCAGCAGCACCTGATCCTCGGCATGCAGAAACAGCACCTCGCACTCCACGCCGCGCCCTTTGAGTGAATCCAGAAGATCAGGCAGTGACTGCAAATCAGCCGCGCGGTTGCGGGCGTCCACGCCCACCGCTATGTTGTCGTACAGGGCGTCGCGGGCTTCGATGGTCTGGATAATCAGTCCTTCCAGCAGAGCTGCCGGCACATTGTCGATGCAATAGAAACCCATGTCCTCAAGGGCGTCCAGAGCGACCGACTTGCCTGACCCCGACAAGCCGCTGACAATGACCAGCCGCATCTCAGGAGTAGTTGCGTTTGTCGCTGTCGCGGGCGTGATGGTCGGTGATTTTCTCTTTGTGCTTGCGTACCTGGCGGTCAAGCTTGTCGGCCAGAGAGTCAATCGCCGCATACATATCCTGTTCTACAGAATGTGCATGCAGGCTGTTGCCGCTGACATATACGGTTGCCTCGGCGCGGTGTTCCAGTTTTTCCACGGTAAGTACGCACTGTATGTCGGTTACGTTTTCGAAGTGGCGTTCGATGCGGGAGAGTTTTTCTTGCAAATAGTCACGGAGTGAAGGGGTAATTTCGATGTGATGACCCGAAATGTTGACTTGCATCGTGTAAGGCTCCTTCTTGTCGTTGTCAGTGGTGAGCAGGTCGCTCACGGCGTTCATTGGAAGGCGCAATATTCATTGCCTCCCGGTATTTTGCCACGGTACGCCGGGCGACCTTAATACCTTCTTCGCCGAGCAGCTTGGTGATTTTGCTGTCGCTCAGCGGTTTAGCCGGATTTTCCTGTCCAATCAAGCGCTTGATTCGCGCCCGTATCGCGGTCGATGATTGCGCATCGCCGTCTTCCGACGCCAGCTGACTGGAGAAAAAGTAACGAAATTCAAAAACTCCGCGTGGCGTGTGCATAAACTTGTTGGTGGTTACGCGCGATATGGTGGATTCGTGCATCTGCAGCATTTCAGCAATATCTTTGAGAATCATGGGTTTCATGGCTTCTTCGCCATGCTCGAAAAAATCGACCTGACGATTAACAATAGACATGGCCACCTTGAGCAAAGTTTCGTGGCGGATCTCCAGGCTGCGAATCAGCCAGCGGGCCTCCTGTAACTGAGTGCGTAGCGTGGAATGCTCGCCATTGCCGCGCAGCAGGTCAGCGTAAGCCTGATTTACCTTTAGCTGTGGCGAACTGCCGCGATTGACTTCGACAATCCAGCGACCGTCCTGCTTGCGCACATAGACATCCGGAATCACATACTGCGCGGTGCTGCTCTGGATGGTTGAGCCCGGTTTCGGGTGGCAGGACTTGATCAGCGCCACCGCCGTGTCGATTTCCTCTTCGGACGCGCCGAGCTTGCGCCGCAGCGCGCCCAGGTCACGCTCCGCCAGCAGGTTAAGATCATTTTCAGCGATTTGTATGGCCAGGTCGCGTGCCGGTTCAGCCGGGCTGAGCTGGCGCAGCTGAATGCTGATGCACTCGGCCGGGTCACGCCCGCCGATACCGGCGGGATCGAGCTGCTGCACCCGCTGCAGCACAGCCTCAAGCTCGGCGAGCTCAACGGCCGTATCAGCGGGTACCGACTCCAGTATGCTGTCGAGACTTTCGGTCAGATAGCCGTCTTCATTGATGTAGTCGACGATGGTTTCGCCAATGGCAGCTTCGCGCGGCGTGAAGTCATCCATCTGCAACTGCCACAGCAGATGTTCATGCAATGACTGACCACTGGTGTCGGGCAGATCAATCTGCGGTAGCTGACCACCTGGTGCGGCAGTTTCCCGGTTACGGCCCGAGCCGTAAATGTCCTCCCAGTCACTCTGCTCAATGTCCTCGCCGGCCACCACCTGCGGTTCTTCGGCCGTGTCGCCGCCGGTCGGATTCTCCGCCGGCTCATCCTGCTCGAGCATCAAATTGGTTTCGAGAGCTTCTTCGAGCTGGGTATTGAGGTCGAGCACCGGTAGCTGCAGCAGGCGTATTGCCTGCTGCAGTTGTGGAGTCATGGTCAGGGACTGACCAATTTTAAGTTGCA
>CAYGKB010000098.1:0-7225 GCA_964350425.1 uncultured Chromatiaceae bacterium
ATTTTGCCGACTTTTACATTGAATTCGACAATTACCACTCCACCCACTCTGACGAAAACCGTGAGCTGGTGGAACAGATATTTGCGCGACTGGATGCCCAGGGACTGATTGAACGTCGCAATGTCGAGCAGGCCTACGACGAAACCGAGGGCATGTTCCTCCCGGATCGCTTTCTGAAAGGCACCTGCCCACGCTGCGGCGCACAGGATCAGTATGGCGATAACTGCGAGGTCTGTGGCGCCACGTATTCGACCAGTGAACTGATAGAACCGCGTTCCATACTCAGCGATACAGCGCCGGTTTTGCGCGAGTCGGAACATCTGTTTTTCCGGCTCGCCGAGTTCACCGACATGCTGCGCGACTGGGTAAGCGGCGACGCTGTTGATGATGCGGTCGGCCGAAAATTGCAGGAGTGGTTTGATGCCGGTCTGCAGGACTGGGATATTTCCCGCGATGCACCCTATTTCGGTTTTCGTATACCAGGCACCGAGAACAAATATTTCTATGTCTGGCTGGACGCGCCGGTAGGCTACCTGGCCAGCTTTCTGAACCTTTGCCAGCGGCGCGACGACCTTGATTTTGACGAGTACTTCGGTGCTGATTCTGCTACTGAGATGTACCATTTTATCGGCAAGGACATTGTTTACTTCCATACCCTGTTCTGGCCCGCCGTGTTGCAGGGTGCCGGCTACCGCAAACCGACACAGGTATTTGCGCACGGCTTTTTGACCGTTAACGGGCAAAAAATGTCGAAGTCGCGGGGCACTTTTATCGCTGCGCGCACCTATCTGCAGCATCTTGATCCCGAATGTCTGCGCTATTACTACGCCGTAAAACTGCGGCCGGGCATTGAAGACATTGACCTGAATCTCGATGATTTTGTGGCGCGAGTGAATTCCGATCTGGTCGGCAAACTGGTCAATATCGCGAGTCGCTGTGCCGGATTTATCATCAAGGGATTTGCCGGCCGGCTGAGCGCACAACTGGAACGCCCGGATTTGTACCAGGAATTCGTCGCCGCCGGCGAACCAATCGCCACTGCCTACGCCGGCCGGGATTACGCGCGCGCGGTGCGCGAAGTCATGCGACTGGCCGATCTGGCAAACCAGTATATTGATGAGCGCAAACCATGGGTGCTGGCCAAACAGGCAGGCGCTGCGGATGAGGTGCAGGCCGTCTGCACTCAGGGGATCAACCTGTTCCGGGTACTGATGATTTACCTGACTCCGGTCCTGCCCTCAATGGCAAAGAGGGCTGCGGCGTTTTTGCAGACCGACGCCGCTGGCTGGAATGACCGCAGTAACCCGCTGCTTGATCACAGCATTGCAAAATTCAAGCCACTGCTGCAGCGTATAGACACTCAAATGGTCGAAAAAATGGTGGAAGAGTCACGCACAGCGCGCTGACCCGGACGCTAAAGCAGCGAGGGATTCCATGACGGATCTGGTATTGATCATTCTGGCCACCGTCCTCGTAAACAATTTTGTTCTTACCAAATTTCTTGGTTTGTGCCCGTTTCTGGGCGCCAGCAATCGGCTGGAAACAGCAACCGGCATGGCGCTGGCGACTACCTTTGTTCTGACGCTGGCATCCGGGCTCAGCTATCTGGTCAACACCTATGTGCTGGTGCCGGCTGCTGCAGAATACCTGCGGTTGCTGGCATTTATTCTGATCATCGCCGGTTCCGTGCAACTCACAGAACTGTATATCCGTCGCAGCAGCCCGCTGCTGCATCAGGTGCTGGGCATTTTTCTGCCGCTGATCACCACCAATTGTGCGGTATTGGGAATTGCATTGCTGAATGTGCAGCAAAGCGAGAGCTTTATCGAAGCGCTGGCTTATGGTCTGGGCGGCGGGCTCGGCTTTAGCCTGGTGATAATGTTATTTGCCGGGCTGCGCGAACGCGCCGAAGCCGCCGATGTGCCAAAATATTTCCGCGGTGCCGCTGTGTCTCTGGTGACCGCTTCATTCATGGCGATGGCCTTTATGGGCTTCGCCGGTATGGTCAGAAACTGAATTGATTACAGCAATTCTTATCCTTGCCGGCATAGCTCTGGTTGTAGGCCTCGGACTCACGCTGGTCAACAAAACGCTGCCGCAAAAAGATCAGTCGCCACTGGATGAGCTGGAAGCACTGCTGCCCGCAACACAATGCGCACAGTGCGGCTATCCGGGCTGTCGGCCCTATGCCGAGGCCATTCTGGCCGGCACCGCTGACATTAATCGCTGTGCCCCGGGCGGGGATGCCACTGTCACAGCTATCGCACGCCTGCTTGGGCGGCATACATCGCCAGTCAATCCGGCTTATGGCGACTACCAACCTGGTCGCGTTGCGGTAGTCGATGAAACGGCCTGCATCGGCTGTGCGTTGTGTATTGCCGCCTGTCCGGTAGATGCCATTGTCGGGGCGCACCGCTATACCCACACGGTCATCCGCGACGAATGCACCGGCTGCAAACTGTGCCTGCCGCCCTGCCCGGTGGACTGCATCAGCATCGTCCCGCTGCGATCCGCAAACCGACAGGCAGCGTGAACCTCGTGCGTGTTCCGGTAAGCAGAATTGCACAGCCCGAATGGGGCATTGCATTCGATACGCGAGGTAACTCTGCCGACCTCATCAACCTGCCGCTGCCGCACCGGGTTTGTGTGCCGCTGCAACAGCATACGGGCAGCGCAGCAACGCCACTCGTCAAACCCGGCGATCGGGTCCTGACCGGACAGCCCCTAGCGGAAACGGCGGCCAACAGGCTTGGTGCGTCGGTGCATGCACCGCTGGCGGGATGGATACAGGCTATTGCGCCGCAGCCGGCGCCGGGCCGCGTCGGCCTTGCCGTCAGCATTGAGTCGGATGGCACCGATGAGCGCTGGCCCGGCTATAAGGCGCACCGCGACCCGCTGCGATTGTCGACGTCAGCGCTGCGCAGCGCTGTTATCCAGGGCGGAATCGTCGGGCTGGGTGGCGCCACTTTTCCGGCCGGCGTCAAACTCAACCGCGGCAGTGGCGTCGACACGCTGATCTTAAACGGCGTCGAATGCGAGCCGGTAATAAGCTGCGACGACGCACTGATGCGCACCGATGCGGATGCCATGCTGTTGGGCGCGCAGATTATGTTGCGCATACTCGAAGCCGATTCATGCATCGTCGCGCTGAAAGACGGCATGCCCGCTGCACTACAGACAGTTACTGCGGCTCTGCAGGAACTTGCTGATGACCGATTTAGTATCGCCACGCTGCCGCCGGTCTACCCGGCCGGGGGTGAAGCACAGCTAATTGAATTACTGACCGGTCGGGAAATACCCGCCGGCGGACTGCCCTGGGACAGCGGCGCTATCTGCCAGAATGTTGCCACTGCAGCAGCGGTGGCACATCTGCTCCAGAAGGGGGAACCGTTAATCAGCCGCATCGTCACTGTGGCCGGAGCAGTGGCCGCACCCGGGAATTTCCGGGTGCGCATCGGCACACCGGTGAGCCAGGTTATCGCCGCGGCCGGCGGCCATACCAATGCCAGCAGCAGACAACTCATCATGGGCGGGCCAATGATGGGCATTGAACTGGCCGATGACAGCCTGCCGGTCGTCAAGGCGACCAACTGCATTTATGTACCGTGCAGCAACGATCTGCCGACAGCTGCTGCAGAATTGCCCTGCATACGCTGCGGCGATTGCGCTACCGCATGCCCGGTGCACCTCATGCCACAGTTACTATTACAGGCGCAGGCCACCAGTGCCACGGAACGAATGCAAACTCTTGGTCTGCAGGACTGCATCGAATGCGGCTGCTGCGATTATGTCTGCCCGAGCAAGATTCCCCTGACGAGCCGCTTCGTCGCTGCCAAACAGGAACTCTGGGAGATTGCTTTCGAAAAGCGGCGAGCCGCAAAAGCCCGCGAGCGCATTGCGGCGCGGGAGACCCGCCTGCAACGTCAGCAACAGGAACAGGCAAATCAACTTGCCGCCCAAACGCATAATGTCAGTGATACGGATACCGCGCACCACGAGTTGCAGGAATTACTAAAACGAACCGGCGCCGACCAGGACGATCAATCATGAACGCGCGGCATGCACCGCACTGGCTGAGTCACAACAGCGTGCCTCTGACCATGCAGCGCGTAATCATCGCGCTGGCACCGACGGCGCTTTGCACGCTGCTCTGGTTTGGCGTCGGCGTAATCAGCAATTTGCTGCTGCTGGTGCTGTTCTGCGCAGCTCTGGAGGCCGCAGCCCTGACCTTGCGGCAACGCGATATCCGCGCCGGACTCGGCGACTGCAGCGCGTTCGTAACGGCATTGCTGCTCGGACTGACTCTGCCGCCGGGCATGCCATGGTGGTTGTTGCTGGTGGCGGCCGTGTTTGCCATCGCACTGGCAAAACACGTTTATGGGGGCCTCGGGCAGAACCCGTTCAATCCCGCCATGGTGGGTTATCTGGCAGTGCTTATTGCATTTCCGGATGACGTCGCCCGCTGGCCGCAACCATCGTTTGCGGGCATGGATCAGGTTGACGCCGTGTCGGGCGCCACGCCCCTGGACAGCATCAAGATGCAACTTAACCAGATGCGCACCATCGCGGAAATAACTGCACAGCCCGCGTTCGGCCTGCTCGCGGGACGCGGCTGGGAGTGGATAAACCTGGCTGCGCTGGGAGGTGGTTTGTGGCTGCTGCGCAAACAGGTTATCAGCTGGCATGTGCCCGGCAGTATGCTGCTGACCCTGACCGCAGCGTATTTTTTGTTGTACGCGTTCAGCCCAGCGACGCAGCCTTCACCGGTTATCGGGTTGCTCAGCGGCGGCACCATGTTAGCCGCATTTTTTATTGCCACTGATCCGGTATCGGGAGCAGCGAGCAATACCGGTAAAATCATTTTCGGTACCGGCGTGGCATTGTTCTGTTTCGGCATGCGCACCTGGGGAGCGTATCCGGACGGCATTGCTTTTGCCGTGCTGCTGATGAATTCTGCTGTGCCTTTGATAGACCGCTGGACAGCGCCACGCATTTACGGTCACCGCAAGCGGCCACGTTGATGATCAGAAGCATGTTTTATTTACTGATTGCAGCCGCATTGGCAGCAGCGCTGATTGCGCTGGTAAATGATTCCACCCGACTGCAGCGCGACCGCAACCAGACTGAACATGCGGCGCGCCTGCTGCGCGAAGTGTTACCGGCCGGCGACTATGACCAGGCACCGGGGCTTGAAGTCATTGATATTGCGGGCGGCGCCGCAACGCTTTACCCGGTAAGACGCGAAGGCAAAATCGTTGCGGCAGCGCTGCGGACCGTGGCTCCCGACGGCTATGTAGGACCCATAGTTCTGCTCACCGGACTTACCCAGGACGGTTTGGTAACAGGTGTACGCGCCGCCGCCCATCGCGAAACACCAGGCCTGGGCGATCAGATCGATATAAATCAGTCGGACTGGATTGAGCAGTTTCGCGGCCGACAACTGCAACCTGCCGGGCAGTGGGCACTGCGCGCCGACGGTGGCGCAATAGATCAGATAAGCGGTGCCACCATCACCAGTCGCGCCGTGACTGATGCGGTGCGCGCCGCGCTGGAACTATATGCGACTGGTGATGCTGCACTGATTCCGGCAGACGGAGACTAGCGGGTATAAAACTCGTGGGTGAAGCGCACTTTCAGCGTACGATCGGTTGCAGCCGGTCGGATATCAAAATCAAAATTGATAGTCTCGCGATTCTCGACCGCAACACTGCCAATGTAATAAATGCTTACGCCGTCCTGAATTTCCTTTAGCTGCATATTTTTTATCTGTCCGGTCAGGTTGGCTGCGGATAACTTCACATCGGCGTTGACCGGCGTGTCGGTACCGGGCTCGGCCGATTTTTTCAGCACAACCAGGTTGATCAGCCCGGTATCTTCACTGCGCGTAATGCCATAGGCGCTGGCAATTTCAGGGGTCAGGCTGTCACTGTTCATGGCATTGACATGCACCACATAGCCGCCGAACTCAGCGTAGCTGACGCTGGCATTAAGTCGTTTGCGACCGTCGTTGTCACTGGTTGCCGAAGAAGTTTCGACGCCATCGCATCCGATCAGCAGCATTGCTGTCAGCAGTGCTGCGACTCCGTTAATCGCTTTGAGGGACTGTGCTTTCATGGCTGGGTTCTCCCGTGTATCAGTTTTCAGCGTAGGCCGCCGGCCCGACCTCTTTGTACAATTCATGCCAGCGTCGCGCATCAATGTAGTCAAGCAGTGTTTCCGACTGACCTTCCAACTCGGATATACGCGCTCTGATAACGTCGCCGATACTGATTAGCCCCAGTACCTGTCCGTCCTCAACGACCGGCAAATGACGAATCCGACGTTCGCTCATGCAACCCATTACGCTCATCATGTTGTCTTCAGGGTCGGCAATAATGACTTTCGCAGTCATAATGCTGGATGCGGGCTGGTCCAGCAGTCCGGCCCCGGACTCGGCAATACCCCTAACGACATCGCGCTCTGACAGCACGCCCGCAATGCTACCGGCGGTATCGAGCACCAGCGCGGCACCGATACGCTGCTCGCGCAACAGGCCAATGACATCACCGACCGGCGTCTGGGGCGTCACTGCATGCACATGACCGCCTTTTTCTTCAAGGATACTGCGGGCCGTGACCCGGTAAACCCATTCCCGCGCATGCACGATTCTGACCCAGTTGTCGAGCATGTCACCGGCGTAGTTCCGCAGTGCCGCGCGGCCGCCCAGCCTGTCGAACAATCGGCCCAGCATGCCGAAACGCGGCACATAGTCGAAGTAAAGCCGAATCAGGACCGTGCCGGCTTCCTCTGCCAGGCTGCAGGTATACCTAAGGCTTGCACTGCGAACCGGAAAATCTCCTGTAATAACAACGCTATAGAGTTTTCCCGGCTGCCAGCCCACGCACTCCTCCTGCCAGATGTGACCGGCGTGGCCGGTCACCCGCCGAACCAGACCGGGCTCGCCCTCGCTGAGTACTTCAATCCGCTTCGCCATCGGCGGCACGCCCGCGTCACCGCCCAGGTCCGAAACAATACTCCAGACCATGTTTGCATGGGCTTTTACCCGACGTCGCGCTTCCACAATGGCCATCGTCGACTCCACCACTTCCGAAGCTCCATCCTACTACCGATTTTGCCTGCATAGAATTATGTTTTGTATAGGGTTTTTATGCCCTTCGTACCCCGCCGCCACTGCTTGTAACACCCCCCTGCCATACAGTACTATCGCGCCCGGCGAACAGTTCGC
>CAYGKB010000099.1:0-7190 GCA_964350425.1 uncultured Chromatiaceae bacterium
GCCGAATGCTGTGGCGGGCCTTGGCGCTGACCACGAAATTCACCCAGCTCGGATTGGGCTGCGCATTTTTAGCGGTAATGATTTCCACCGTCTGGCCGTTTTTCAGCGGCGTCCGCAGCGGCTCCAGATGCCGGTCAATCTTGGCTGACACACAGCGATTGCCCACATCCGTGTGCACTGCATAGGCAAAGTCCACACAGGTAGAGCCGCGCGGCAAACGCAGAATTTCGCCTTTGGGCGTAAATACGTAGACCTTATCCGGGAACAAGTCGACCTTGACGTGCTCCATAAACTCTTCGGAGTTGGTGGACGACTGCATTTCACTGATTGAAGCCAGCCAGTCACGCGCGCGCACCTGCGGTGAAATCACCGCCGGGTCGGCAGCCTTGTAATTGAAGTGCGCTGCCACCCCGCTCTCCGCCACCTGGTGCATGGTTTCGGTGCGAATCTGCATCTCCACCGGGATGCCGGTGGGGCCAAACAGCGTGGTGTGCAATGACTGATAACCGTTTACCCGCGGAATGGCAATGTAGTCCTTGAAACGGCCGGGCATGGGCTTATAGAGCTGATGGACGATGCCCAGCACCCGATAGCAGCTATCAACGTTGTCGACGACGATGCGCATGCCGTATACGTCAACGATTTCGCTCAGCGGCAGTTTCTTGCGCGCCATTTTTTTGTAAATGCTGTACAGGTGTTTTTTGCGACCGACAATGCGCGCATGTATGTCTTCTTCAATAAGCCGTTTGTCCAGCCGGTCGGACATGCGCTTAATGAACTGGCGCTGATTGCCTTCGGCTTTTTTTATGGCTGCGTCAATGACCCGGGCGCGAAACGGATAGGCATTGCGGAAACCAAACTCCTCAAGTTCCACCTTGAGCCAGTTGATGCCGAGACGGTTGGCAATGGGCGCATAAATTTCCAGCGTCTCGCGCGCAATGCGCACACGTTTTTCCGGCTTCAGCGCATTCAGTGTGCGCATGTTGTGCAGGCGGTCGGCAAGCTTGACCAGGATTACCCGGATGTCTTCCACCATGGCGAGCATCATTTTCCGGAAGCTCTCCACCTGTGCATCGCCATGGTTGCTGAAACTGAGTTTGTCGAGTTTGCTGACCCCTTCAACAATCACCGCCACGTCCTCGCCGAACTCCGCGCTGATTTCCTCGTAGGTTGTGCCGGTGTCTTCGATGACATCATGCAGAATAGCGGCACAAACGCTTTCGACGTCGAGCCGCATGCTGGCAATGATTTCTGCTACCGCGACAGGGTGACTGATATAGGGCTTGCCGGAAGCCCGGGTCTGACCGGAATGTCGTGCCGCGCCGAACTCGAATGCTGCCTTGACCTTGGCCTTGTGCGCATCGCTCAGGTAGTCGAGCTTCGCCATGAGTCGGCGAAAGCCGACGCCCTGCAGCGCCGGCGGCAGTTTTTCCCGCAATGTAGCCGCGTATTCCATGCACACTCGTTGCCCGCGCGCTGATGCGCGGTCTGGAACCAGTATAAAGGAATCGCTGACGTCCGCGAGGTGTTACGCGGCGCTTATGTCAGCCGGTATCAGGCCGGGTTGGTGTCGTCGTCCGCGGCCGGCTCGTCAGTGCTGTCGTCTGCCTCGGGTTGTTCGGCTTGCTGTGCATCCTGCGCAAATGCCCGGGCCAGTTCTTCATCCAGTGACGCTGCGGTTGCTGCCGGTTCACTTGCGGCCGGAGTTGCCGGCCGAGATTCGGCTGCCGCTTCGGCGGCGGCGCTGGCGCTCGGCAGCGGTGTGCTGGCCAGCAGTTCTTCGGCCTCTTCGCTGCTCAGAATGTCTTCTTCAGGCTGCGTCATCTGCTCGAGGATTTCTGCGTTGATAAGGCCGGCAGCAATCTCGCGCAGGGCGATGACGGTCGGTTTGTCATTTTCGATTTCCACCAGCGGATCCTGTCCATTGGCCAGGCGACGGGCGCGCTTGGCCGCGACCATAACTAGGTCGAACTGGTTATCGATGTGTTGCAGACAATCTTCTACGGTAATTCTGGCCATGATTCTTATTAGCGCTCTTCTGCCTGGTTAACAGCACCGCTGCCGCGGGCCGGCAGACAGCCCCGCAGCGGACGCGAAAGAGTACAGAGTTGGCGCCGCGCTTGCAATGCCCCGCAGACGTCGAGGACCACCCGAAGCCACTGATTAGGCGAGGATTTCGTTGATGCGGGCCTGCATGGCCCGGTCGCTGGTGGCATTGGCTGCTGCCGCCGGCGCGCCGCCGACTATTGCGGCAAGCTCAGCCGCCGCGATGTCCAGATTGTCGTTTATGACCGCATAGTCAAATTCGTGCCAGTGCGACAGGTCATCCAGCGCATCGCGGTAGCGCCGCTCAATGACTGCTTTACTGTCGGTTGCGCGGCCGGTGAGCCGCTTTTTGAGCTCCCCCACCGACGGCGGCAGGATAAAAATGCTCCGACAATCCGGCATGTGAGAGCGTACCTGCCGCGCACCCTGCCAGTCGATTTCCAGAATGACGCTATGGCCCTGATTGAGCAGGCCTTCCACGTGACTGCGCGAAGTGCCATAGCAATAGTCAAACACCTCCGCGTATTCCAGGAAGTCGCCGGCTCTGACCATGGCGGCGAAAGTCTCCGAATTGACGAAGTTGTAATCAGTGCCGTCGTTTTCCGTGCTGCGCTTGGGGCGCGTGGTATAGGAAACAGAAAAGCGCAGCCCGGGGTTGCCGGCCATCAACTTATGCACCAGCGTGGTTTTGCCCGCACCTGACGGCGCTGCTATGACGAACAGGCGGCCGATTTCCGGATCGCCGTCATCAATTTCATTCGACATTCTGCACCTGCTCACGCAACTGCTCGATCAACACCTTCAGATCAACGGCTGCTTTAGTGGTTTCCGGGTCAGCCGATTTGGATCCCAGTGTGTTGGCTTCACGATTGAATTCCTGCATCAGGAAGTCCAGCCGTCGGCCGACGGCATCTTCCATGACAAAGGTAGCGCGGGCTTCCGCCACGTGCGCCTGCAGCCGGTCGAGCTCTTCTGCCACATCCATTTTCTGCGCCAGCAGCACCAGTTCCTGCTCCAGCCGGTCAGGATCAATTTTTGTTTCCAGACTTAAGGCCCGCTCACGCACCCGGGTACGGATATTCTCCAGCACTGCCGGCATGCGTGCGGTTACGGCGTCGGCCAGCGCGGCAATCTGGGTCAGGCGTTCTTCCAGCGCTTCCTGAATGCGCGCGCCCTCGCGGGCGCGATTGGCGAGCAGTGCATCAATGGTGCTGTCCAGAAGTTCCGTGGCCGGCTTATAGAGCGGCTTGATATCCGGCGCAGCATCGGCCACCACCCCCGGCCAGCGTAATACGTCGAGGCCGGAGAAAGCCGCCGGGGCATCCAGCCGGTCGGCCAGCTGCTCAGCCTGGCGAATAACCTGAGCCGCCAATGCCTCATCCAGTTGCAGCCGGGCGGCCGCCGCGGTGTCGGCGCGAAACTGCAGGCTGGCGTCAATTTTGCCGCGCCGTAACCGGGCTGCCAGCACATCGCGCAGTGCCGGTTCCAGGGCGCGAAAGCCGTCCGGCAATTTGAACTGCATTTCCAGAAACCGGTGGTTGACCGAACGCAGCTCCCAGAGCAAAACCCCCTGCCCGGTCTCGAATTCGCCGCTGGCAAAGCCAGTCATGCTGTGGATCACGGTCGTCTCCTGTAAACTCACCCGCTGCCCGGGCGCTCATGTTTAATAATTTTATTCTAGTGGGCTGCACCAGCGCTGAATAGCACTACGGAATACAGCATGACTTCAGAAACTGCGGCGGTCAGTTTACTCGGTGACCGTCAGGAAAATCAGGATCGTGTACAGGTCGCCACTGCCGGCGATACGGTATTACTGATCGTGGTGGACGGTATGGGCGGGCATGCTGATGGTGAGCGGGCCGCTGAACTGGCGGTGGAGACCGTCGTCAAAGCTTTCGAAGCAGAGCCGCACCCGGTGTTCGATCCTTTCGGGTTCCTGCACCTGGCTATCGGCAGGGCCCATGCAGCCGTGGTGCAATTCGGCGCGGAAGTGGATATCGAAACCCGCGCGCGGGCAACCTGCGCGCTGTGTCTCATACAGGATGATGCGGCATTCTGGGCGCATGTCGGTGACAGCCGGATCTATCATCTGCGCGGTGGCGAGGTGCTTGAGCATTCACGTGACCACAGCCACGTGAATGTGCTGCTGCATGACGGCGTCATTACTCCCGCAGAACTGGTCTCGCACCCGATGCGCAACTATGTCGAGTGTTGCCTCGGCGGCGATGCTGAATTGCCACGCATGTCGGTCAGCACCCGCAAGGCCATGCAGCCGGGCGATGTGATGCTGGTCTGCAGCGACGGGTTCTGGTCGCCGGTAAGTGACGCGAAAATCGCCGGGTTGACGGAGACCGACACTGCGCTGGAAAACAGCCTGCAGAAACTGGCCGACATGGCGACGGGCAAAGCCGCGCCACACAGTGACAACACATCCGCGGCAGCGCTGCGCATCAACACCTGACGCAATAACAGGCAACCAACGACAAGCAGGAATTTATGCTTAAACGACCAAGCGGTCGCGCCGCAGATGAGATGCGTGCGCTGCACTTTGAAACCGAATACACCATGCATGCAGCCGGCTCGGTGCTGGCCAGTTTCGGCCATACGCGGGTCCTGTGCACCGCCAGTGTGGAAGACACTGTGCCGCACTTTTTGCGCGGCCAGGGCAGCGGCTGGATCACAGCCGAATACGGGATGCTGCCGGGAGCCACGCATACCCGCGGCCGGCGTGAGGCAGCGCGCGGCAAACAGAGCGGGCGCACGCAGGAAATTCAGCGACTGATCGGCCGGTCGCTGCGAGCGTCTGCCGATTTGCGCGCCCTGGATGGCTATACCATTACGCTCGACTGCGATGTTTTGCAGGCTGACGGCGGTACGCGCACAGCGTCCATATCAGGTGCCTGGCTGGCAATGGCGATGGCTGTGGAGCGCATGCAGGCGACCGGGCGAATCAGTGGGCATCCCCTGCACGGCCAGATAGCCGCCATTTCGGTCGGCATTTATGCCGGTATGCCGGTGCTCGACCTGGACTACGCCGAAGACTCCGCCGCGGAGACCGACATGAACGTGGTAATGAACGAATCCGGCGGTTTTGTCGAAGTGCAGGGTACGGCGGAAGGCCACGCGTTTCGGCGCGAAGAACTGGATCAGATGCTGAATCTGGCCGCTGCCGGCGTGGCGCAGATCTGTGCCACCCAAAGCGAAACCCTGCATAGCTGGCGGGAGCAGTTATGAACGCCGCTGCCGGGGCCGCGACCGACCGGCAGCGGATTGTTTTTGCCAGCGGTAACCCCGGCAAGGCGCGCGAAATCGAGGCCATGCTGGGCGACCGTTACGATGTGGTCCTGCAGGGTGATCTCGGTATTGAACCGGTAGCGGAAACCGGTACGACCTTTGAAGCCAATTCGTTGTTAAAAGCCGAGCATGCCGCGCGGCACAGCGGCCTGCCGGCGCTCGCCGACGATTCGGGCATTGAAGTAGATGCTCTGGACGGCGCTCCCGGTGTTTACTCGGCACGTTACGCGGGTGTTGGTGCCAGCGATACAGCCAATCTGCAAAAACTGCTGGACGCTATGCAAAATGTGCCGGCCGAAAGGCGCGGCGCGCGCTTTCGTTGCGTACTCACCTTTATGCGTCATCCCGCTGACAATGCGCCACTGGTGGCGGAAGGTCGCTGGGAAGGCAGCATTGCCGTGGCGCCTTCCGGCGATGGCGGTTTTGGTTACGACCCGATATTTATTGATGCCGCCAGCGGCGTTGTGTCGGCAGCCATGCCGGCCGCGGAAAAGAATGCCCGCAGCCACCGTGGCAAGGCATTGCGGGAGCTGCAGCGGCTGCTGGCGGCAGCCGCCTGAGCGGTCGTGCCGTGAGCACACCTGCGGAGCCGCCGCCACTCAGTCTGTACCTGCACTTTCCGTGGTGTGTAGCCAAGTGCCCGTACTGCGATTTCAATTCCTACAGTCTGCGTGGCGCGTTGCCGGCCGCGGACTACAGTGCGGCGCTGCTTGCTGAACTTGCAGCACAGCCCGCAGCAATAAAACAGCGGCCATTGCAGTCGGTGTTTCTGGGCGGCGGTACACCCAGCCTGTTCAGTCCGGAGGTGCTGAACAGAGTTTTAACCGCTGTACGGGAGCAGTTTGTGCTTGCCGAAGACTGCGAAATTACCCTTGAAGCAAACCCGGGTGCGCTGGAGCATGCGGCGTTTGGCGGTTATCGTGAAGCTGGCATCAATCGTTTGTCACTGGGCGCGCAAAGTTTTAGCGATGCCATGCTGCAGGCACTTGGCCGCGTGCATCGCAGTGCCGAGACTAGCGTGGCGTTTGCCGAGGCCCGCGCTGCCGGTTTTGACAATATCAATCTTGATGTCATGTATGCGTTGCCGGGGCAAACAGTGCAGCAGGCGAGCGCAGATATTGCGGCTGCCATAGCGCTGCAGCCGGAACATATTTCTTTCTATCACCTGACACTCGAGCCCAACACAGTATTTTTTGCGCGCGTTCCTGCCGGATTGCCGGATGCCGACCTGGCCTGGGAAATTCAGGCTGCCGGAGCCGCCCGGCTGGCAGCCGCGGGTTACCAGAACTACGAAGTGTCAGCATGGGGGCTGCCGGGACGTTACAGCCGTCACAACCTCAATTACTGGACTTACGGCGATTACGTCGGTCTGGGTGCCGGTGCGCACGGCAAACTCAGCGACGCCGCCGGCATTTATCGCGAGCAGCGCCCCGCGCATCCGCGGGCCTATCTGCAGCAGGTTGCGGCCGGTGCACCGGTGCCCCGGTTTGCCGTGGGCGCCGCCGATGCGGTATTTGAATTCATGCTCAACGGCATGCGTTTGCGTGACGGTGTCACGGTGGCGCAATTCGAGCAGCGCACCGGCCTTTCTGCGACGTTGCTGGAGCCGGGACTGCAGGCTGCGACGGAGCAGCGCCTGGTGGATCGCAGCGAGCCCGGCCGGATTCGCCCCAGCCCGCATGGCTGGCGCTTTCTGGATGATTTACAAGGGATTTTTTTGCCGCCCGCGGAAAAAGCCAGTGGCTAATGCGGTGCGCCCGTCGGAGCCGCTGCCGCAACAGTCGATGCTTAGACCGAGTCCGTTGTTATTCACAGCCCGTTGCGCTGCATGATAAATCATGCAATTAACC
>CAYGKB010000100.1:0-7127 GCA_964350425.1 uncultured Chromatiaceae bacterium
ACTTCATCGTCATGGCCGTGAACAGTGCCGGCAGTACGGCACCGATGAACAGACCACTAAAGACCATCGGGTCGAGCAGGTTGATCGAGCCGAGCAGATCCGAGGTCGGGTCCTGTTCTTTCAGCAGCAGATCGGCGCGGGTCAGGAACGCGGCGAACAGCGCCAGCGACGTCAGAATGGCAGCGCCGATTGCGAAGCCCTTGCCGATGGCGGCAGTGGTATTCCCGGCCGAGTCCAGAACGTCGGTGCGCTCGCGCACATGTTCCGGCATGCCGGCCATTTCGGCGATGCCGCCGGCGTTATCCGCCACCGGACCGTAGGCATCGATCGTCAGCGCGATGACCAGCGTGCCGAGCATGCCAAGCGAGGCAATGGCCACGCCGTACATGCCGGCCAGCATCCACGGAATGTAGATGGCCAGGCCGATCGCGAGATAGGGACCGACGGCGCTCTTGTATCCGAGTGCCAGGCCGAAAATGATGTTGGTCGCGGTACCGGTCTGGCAGGACTCCGCCACTTCACGAACGGGGTTGTAGGTATCTGACGTGTAGTACTCAGTCAGCAGGCCCACCACGAGGCCGGCGATGAGTCCGGTCAGGAAGCACAGGTATACGCCGAGGGAGCTATATTCGACGCCGTTGATTACAAACTCCGCCGGTACCAGCATGTCAGTCACGAAGTACATGACCGCGGCCATAATGGCGCTCGATATGATCAGCATTTTTTTCAGCGCCGGGCCTACCTGCGCTTCGGTGTTGACGCGAACCATCAGAATCGTAATCAGGCTGACTGGAATACCAATGGCGGAGATAACAATCGGATACAGCAGTGCATCGACATTGCCGCCGAAGGCAATCGCGCTGATGACCATGGCGGCGCAGGTGCTCTCCGCACAGGAGCCGAACAGGTCAGCGCCCATACCGGCGACGTCACCCACGTTGTCGCCAACGTTGTCAGCAATAACAGCCGGGTTACGCGGATCGTCTTCCGGGATTCCCGCCTCGACCTTGCCAACGAGGTCGGCGCCAACATCGGCTGCTTTTGTAAAGATGCCGCCGCCCACGCGCGCGAACAGCGCGATGGCAGAACCGCCTAGACCGAAGCCGGCAATGACTTCCATCAATATGTGTGATGGCAGATCGTCAGGCAGTAAAAATTTAAGACCAAGATAGATCAGCAGCATGCCGAGCGAGGCCAGGCTGACCAGCGCGAAGCCCATAACGGCGCCCGAGTGCAGTGCCAGATTGAACGCGCTGGAGAGTGACTGATTGGCCGAGACCGTCGTGCGAGCATTGCCCGCGGTTGCGATCTTCATGCCAATGTAGCCACTGGCGATTGAGATGACCGCGCCGAAAATGAATGCTACGGCTGTGTAGATGCCTTCATTGACGTTCTCGGTATGGTGATCATCAATCAGCAGGGCGATGACTATGCCGAACAGGACCATGAAGATGGCCATGAACTTATATTCCTGCTTGAGGAATGCCATCGCCCCTTCGGCGATCGCTGCATGAATCTTGCGCAGTTTGCTGCGCGTGTCGGCGTCTTCGACGCCCATATCCACCGCAACGCTGCTGACCGAACGTGAGTAGTAAAAGGCCACAGCGAGTCCGAAGAGGGACAGGGCCAGAATAATCGCAACTGACATACTGATTGTTACTCCGTATTTATCCCTGAAAATCAGGGTCTTGCGCGGTGGGGAAGGCCCCGCAAAAAGAAGGCAAACTACCTTAGCTTAAATTCCTTGTCCAGCTTGCGCGGGACGGGCACGTTTTTTAGCTCAACGTAGACCGGCAAGCCGTTCTTGTAGGGCGGGTAATCCTCGCCCTTGATCAGTGGCTCCAGGTAGCGGCGGCAGGCGGCTGTGATGCCGAAGCCATCCTTGCTGATAAAGCGTTTGGGCATCATTTTCTCGCGGTTGGCCACCCGGCTCAGCGGGGCCTTGCCGATGGTCCAGCGGTAGGGGCTGTCAGATTTCCGCACGATAGCGGGCATGACTGAGTTCTCGCCGGCCAGCGCCATTTCCACGGCGGCCCTGCCGACGGCGTACGCCTGATCTACATCGGTTTTCGATGCGATGTGGCGTGCCGAGCGCTGCAGGTAGTCGGCCAGTGCGTAGTGGTACTTGTAGCCGAGCTCGTCGCGCACCATCTGTGCCACTACCTGCGCCACGCCGCCCAGTTGCTTGTGGCCGAACGCATCGGTGGTGCCGGCGTCGGCGAGGAAAGTGCCGTCTTTATAGGCGGCGCCTTCGCTGACGACCACCACGCAGTATTCGTTTTTGGTGACGCATTCTTTGACACGTTTCAGGAACGCTGATTTATCAAATGGGACTTCGGGAAACAGGATGATGTGCGGCGCCTCGTCCGGGCCGTTGCCCGCCAGACCGCCGGCCGCGGCAATCCAGCCGGCGTGGCGTCCCATGACTTCCAGCACGAATACCTTGGTCGAGGTGCGCGCCATCGACGCAACGTCCAGCGCGGCCTCTTTGGTGGAAACGGCAATGTACTTGGCCACCGAGCCGAAGCCGGGGCAGGTGTCGGTAATTGGCAGATCATTGTCTACAGTCTTGGGGACATGAATGGCCTGTACCGGAAAGCCCAACTTTTTCGACAGCTGCGACACCTTATAACAGGTATCCGCCGAGTCGCCGCCGCCGTTGTAGAAGAAATAGCCGATGTTGTGAGCCTTAAACACCTCGATCAACCGTTCGTATTCGGCACGGTTTTCCTCCAGGCTTTTGAGTTTGTAGCGGGCCGAGCCGAAGGCGCCTCCCGGAGTGTGGCGCAAGGCGGCGATGGCGCGGGCGGATTCCCTGCTGGTGTCAATCATGTCTTCAGTTAGCGCGCCGATGATGCCGTTGCGGCCGGCATAGAGTTTGCCGATGGTGTCTTTGTGCTGGCGGGCAGTCTCAATAACGCCGCAGGCGCTGGCGTTGATAACGGCGGTCACGCCACCCGACTGGGCATAGAAGGCATTCTTTTTTCTGGCAGCCATAGGATTTCTCACTGATTTGTGCCGCCGCATACTGCCCGACCGGCGGGCTGTGGACAAGTCGTCCCGCAGGCGTTAGGTTACGCCGCAACGGAGCCGAGCATTAATTTTCAGGCGGCTGCGGTCGACATTTCCGAAGACAACTGGACACAAATACATGCGCATCGTATTTCTGGGGGCACCGGGTTCGGGCAAGGGTACGCAGGCCAAGCGACTCATGGAGGAGCACGGCCTGGTGCAGATTTCGACCGGCGATCTGCTGCGTGCCGCTGTGGCGGCCGGTTCTGAACTGGGCCTCAAAGCCAAAGCCGCCATGGACGCCGGCGAACTGGTCACCGACGATATTGTGCTGGGTATTATCGCCGAGCGACTGGCAGAGGATGACTGCAAGACCGGCTTTGTCCTGGATGGCTACCCGCGTAATCTCCAGCAGGCGGAAGATCTGCAGCCGGTGCTGGAAAATATCGGGCAGAGCCTCGATGCTGCTGTGCTGCTCGATGTGGACATGGATATTCTGATGAAGCGCCTGACCGGGCGCCGTACCTGTTCCAAAACCGGCAAGCTGCTGAATGTTTATTTTTCCTCACCGGAGGAACTCAAGGCCTGCACCGATGCCGGCGGCGAACTGATTCAGCGCGCCGATGACAACGAAGAAACCATTGCCAACCGGCTTAAAGTTTATCGCGAACAGACCGAACCGCTGGTAGGTTTTTACCGCGATGCAGGGCTGCTGAAAACCGTGGCCGGCGAAGGCGACATTGACGCAATTTACGCCCGGCTGAAACAGACACTCGGTTTGTAGCCGGTACCCGGTCGCCCCTCTATTTATAGAGTTATATAGCTGCGGCCAGTTCCGCACCGATAATGGCGTGGCGCCAGCCATTCAGCAGGCGACATCCCGCATCTCCCTGCAGCAAAGCCTGAACGTCACGGCGGCTGGCCAGCACTTCAGCCGGAATATCCAGAGCTGCGGCCTTGTCGCGGACTCTTTTCAGTAACGGCCGGACGGTTCCTTCCAGCTCGCGATCAGGAGTCTGTTGCAGAAAGCGTTCCGGATGCTCGCCGACTTCCTGGTTGGCCTGCGCAAGTTCAGCCAGCAACGCTTTGCCCTGGCGCCGGGCCAGCCCGCCCGGCACTTCCGCAATATCGCTAAGTGCGCGCAGGTCAGCGGGGTCGGCCGCAGCGACGGCCAGCAGAGCTTTGTCATCCATGACCCACTTGCGCGGTTTGTCCAGCTGCACGGCGCGCTGTTCACGCCAGCTCGCGAGTCGCCGCGCGCGCGCTTGTGGTTCGGCGGGCAGAAACGGGATGCTTTTGATACGCCGCCAGGCATTGTCAATGTCCGGTTCATAAAGCCTGGTGTTGCACAATGCCGCACTGTCTTCCAGCGCCCACTCATAGCGGCCAAGCTCCTGCAGGCGCGTTCTCAACAGCGCGTGCATACCGTCCAGGTAGACGACATCCTTGGCGGCATAGTCGAGCTGTTCGGCGGTGAGCGGACGCCGGGTCCAGTCGGTGCGGGTTTGTTCCTTGCTCAGAGTCACGTCGGCCAGTTCGCTGACCAGACCCGCGTAGCCAATCTGCGGCTGGTATCCCAGTAATGCTGCGCACAGCTGGGTATCAATCAGGTTGCGGACTATGCCGCCCTGATGAAACCACATGACTTCGAGATCCTGGGTGGCCGAGTGCATGACAATGCTGCGGTTTGGATCGAACAGCAGCTCCCACAGACGCTGATCCTGCAAACCCGCCAGCGGATCAACACAGACCGCGGTGTCGCCCGCCGCAATTTGCAACAGGCCGAGGTGTGGTTTGTAGGTGCGCGTGCGCACGAATTCAGTATCCAGGCCGATCATCGTGCTGGCCGCGATCACATCGCAGAGTGCATCCAGCTCGTCCTGTCGGGTGATAAGCAATGGCAGGGTTGGCATGACGCCGCAGTGTAGTGGATGATGTCGCCATGCACATCCATATTCTTGGTATATGCGGCACATTCATGGGCGGTATCGCTGCCATAGCGCGTGCTGCCGGTCACACGGTCACAGGCAGCGATCAGGGTGTGTACCCGCCCATGAGCGATCAGTTGCGTGCGCTGGGGATCGAACTGCAGGAAGGTTTTGAACCCGGGCAACTCGACTGCAACCCCGATCTGGTGGTGGTAGGCAATGTCATGAGTCGCGGCATGCCCATAGTCGAGGAACTGCTCAACCGGCGCATGCCCTACACTTCGGGCCCGGCCTGGCTGGCCGAACATGTGCTGCAGGACCGGCACGTTATCGCGGTATCCGGTACGCACGGCAAGACCACCACCGCAAGCATGACCGCCTGGCTGCTGGAGCATGCCGGACTGGACCCCGGTTTTCTGATCGGCGGTGTGCCGGCCAATTTTGCTACCACTGCCCGGCTGGGCAGTGGCAGTCACTTCGTCATAGAGGCCGACGAATACGACACCGCGTTTTTTGACAAGCGCGCCAAGTTTCTGCACTACGGTCCGCAGACGCTCGTTATCAACAACCTGGAATTTGATCACGCCGATATCTACAAGGATATGGATGCCATACTCTGGCAGTTTCATCAGTTGCTGCGCATGTTGCCCGGCAACGGGCTTCTGATTGCCAATGCTGCCGAAGGTGAGATCAGCCGCTTGCTGGATATGGGTTGCTGGACGCCGCTGCAGACTTACAGCAGCAATCCCGACGTTGCTGCGGACGTCGCGGTGCAGTTGCAGGGCCGCAGCCTCGAGCTGCATCCTGCGGATGGCGCGATACTGCGTTGCGCGCCGGGGCTGCCGGGGCTGCACAATGCCGAAAATGCTGCTGCCGCGATGCTTGCTGCCGCGCATGCCGGCGTGTCGCTGCAATCTGCCGCTCAGGGCATGGCAGAGTTTCGCGGCGTGAAACGACGGCTGGAACTGCGCGGCGATATCGGCGGCGTGCGCGTGTTCGATGATTTTGCCCACCATCCCACGGCCATCCGCCGTACGCTGGAGGCTGTGCGCGAGTCTGTGCAGGGCCGGCTGATAGCGGTGCTGGAACCGCGCTCCAACAGCATGAAACTGGGTGCGCACCGCGCGGGACTTAGCGATGCCCTGCGCCCGGCCGATCGCGTCTGGGCGCTGCAACCGCCGGGGCTGCCGTGGGACCTTGCTGAGCAACTCAGCGAACTCGACGGTTGTGCCGTGCGCGATGATGTTGCGTCCATTGTGAGTGAGGTCAGTCGCAGCGCACGGCCGGGCGATGACATTGTGGTGATGAGTAACGGCGGTTTTGGTGGTATCCACGGCCTGCTGTGCGACGCACTGGCTGCCCGCGTCGGCTCACATTGACCGGTGTTGCGGTGGCGCGCATGATGGGGTCGGGCCGTTAAAGCGGGTGTTGCGGTTTTGACCACGATGAACGTGCCGCTGTTTCCCTTGAGTACCGTCTTGTTTCCGGGCGGGCCGTTGCCCCTGCGCATATTCGAAGCGCGCTATCTCGACATGGTCAGCAACTGCATGAAAAACAATATGCCTTTCGGCGTGCTGCTGCTGGTGTCCGGACCGGAAGTCGGCGGCAAGGGCATGGCCGGCACTGCGGCTATCGGTACCCTGGCAACTATTGCCGACTGGTATCAGGGCACTGACGGTTTGCTGGGCGTTACCGCACTGGGCACAGATCGTTTCCGTCTGTTGTCGACCAGCCGACAGGACGATGGCCTTAATCTGGGTGAAATAGAATTAATGCAGCCTGAGCCTGTGGTGCCGGTGCCGGAAGAATTCGCCGGCTGGTCCAGCCTGCTGCAGGCAGTACTCGATGATCTCGGTAAACTCTATGAGCTGGCGGAACGGCGCTACGACGATGCCAGCTGGCTGGGCTTCCGGTTTGCGGAAATTCTGCCGGTGGAAATGCCGGAGCGGCAGCGTTTGCTGGAAATGACCGATCCGGTGGAGCGGTTGCATGCGCTGCGGCCTTTGCTGCGGCAGGTCAGGGAAATCAAGACACAATAACGGGGCTTGCGCGACGCGATGAAAACATGGATGTGCCTGATATGCGGCTATATATACGACGAAGCAAAAGGGGATCCGGATAGCGGCATCGCACCGGGCACACCCTGGGAAGACGTGCCGCTGTCATGGCGTTGTCCGGATTGCGGGG
>CAYGKB010000101.1:0-7086 GCA_964350425.1 uncultured Chromatiaceae bacterium
TGAGCCAAGCGAAGCGACGGCGTTCAGAGGGCCGTATCGGTTGGTGGTGGTGGGGCGGCCGGTGCGGTATTCGGGGTAAGGATATTTGGGGTCAGAGTAAAAACTGAAGAGTTTCTATTTCAACCCCGAAGAATCCTCATCTGGTACCAACACGACAACGACGGGATTCTCCAGATGCGAATACATCGCACCGCTGCTGCCGTCCACCATTGCGCCGATCAGTCCTCCTATCAGGATATTCCCCGCCATACCCGCCTGACCCGCGCCGTCAATCTCTGCGTTTACCAGCACGCGTGCAGTCTTATAGCCGGGCATCTCGATATCGAGTGCGAAATGACTGCGGCGCTTCACTTTGACCTCACACGGCGTCACGCAATCCCAGCCCGTTGACGCCCGCACATAGGCACCGCTTGGTTCAGACTGAATGCCGAGGATCTCTGTGGTATCACGTGTAAGCGATGCACATGCGCTCAGCCCGCAGACAGCCGACAGACAAAAAGCCATGGCGGCCCTCCGCATAACGAAGCTCACTCGCTTTCGAATTCGGCCCAAATCGCATAATGCGGTTCCGTGGTTTCTATAGCGTAACCGTACATCACACCCACGGACTCAATAGGCGTGACGTTGGTGATCTCAAAATTGCGCCCCACTAACTCACGCTTCAACACTTCGTATGCGGTATTGGTGACCGCCGTAGACGGTGAAAACGAACTTGGCCCGAACATGACTGTGATGGTGCCCGTTTCATTGCCGGCCACCTTCACTGATTGACCCGCGACCGAAATCTTTTTGGTCGGCCCTGACAAACCGGAGCAATCCTGGGTAAGCGCGAAGGGCTTCCTGCAACCCATGCCCGCTGCCGATACTGACTCATTCGTACCTGCGTCCGCCACCCTTAGCGCGGGCTGGGACGTGCACCCCACCGTGATAGCAGCGATCATGGCGATCGCAAAAACTCTAGTATTCATGAAAACTCCCTTATGTTGACGGTAACTCACTGGAAAACAATTCAGCCAAAGCTTCGGTAACCATTTTATCGGGCGCGGTACGAGCGCCTGAGGTGCGGGTTGAACTCGCCGTCGCAATCATCAACCGGGTGGCCGGGTCATAAACGCGCACGGTAAGCACCAACAAGTACCAGGTGATATCCCACTGCCATTGGGCATCGTACTCGACAAGATAATCCGTCCCATCAGGCATCCGATCAGCGAAACCGGAGGTCGTGTTCGGCCGATAGGCGGCCAACTCATTGCGCAGGAGCTCGTGGAGACCGTGATCGTCATCTGCTGTGAAAACGATGAAGTAGGAACCGTCGGGTTCAAGCTGCTCGCCCGGCACGACGTAGCCTGTGACGGCGGCCGAACACCCCACAACCAGCGCGCTCGTGATCGCGATAATTGCTCCCCTGATAGGCATGGGCGCCCCTTTTTGATTCGCCGACATCAAAATATTGCTGAATAGCTACGGGGCCGTAGATTTACATGCTGATCAATCGCCCCGTTCAGGCGGAATACTGCCGGGTCACGTTTAAACTCGAAGACCCGATACAGCGCATAGGAATCTGACTGCTCCTGCGAAAACTCTACCTCGTTGGCGGAGATCATAAAAGGCTGATACTTGCCGGCATTAGTAGTCTTTACCTCAATGAAGAGTTCTTCATCCGTAGCGCCATCGAATGACCGAATATCGTAACCCGCCCCATCGCCTCGCTCATGACTCGTCCACTCGACATCCGCAACCAAATCCCGACGGCCAAGCGCAGTCAATCTTTCTCGCTCCAGCTCAAAAACAAATAGCTCCCCACGTTCTCCCAGCCGTCTGTTCTGCTTCTCAAGTTCCGCATAGTTAATGATGCGCGGGCGTCTTGCAGTCTTATCGAGCAGCATCGCAACCTCGCGCCGTTCCGGCGGTTCAACGAAACGTTGCCGCCAGTCAAGAGTCTCGGGCGCATCAGGAGATTCCGCAGCCAGTGACCGCTCGAGTTCACCGAGCATTACTGCTTCGCGACCCAGCCATTCCAGTACCACCTGCTCAAGCAAGCCCTGATAGTTCCAGGCAGGCTTATAGCCCGATATGCAGACATGGCCTTCGTGCAACAGAATGGCGCTGATATTCTGATGCTTGTACTCGATTGATCCTTCAGATCGATTCTGCAACTTCTCCTGAAGCGACCGACGATGTTGCGCCTTGTTGTACGGTTCACCGCACAACTCCTGACGAAGCATCGCAAAGTAGTCTGCGACAATGACCTCGCACTCCAGGCTGCTCCAGCTACGACCCATAATGAGATTATTCAGCGGTCTCGTCTTGATCACCCAGCTGTCGATCCAACGCCTGCCTGATCAGGCCGACGATATAGGGGAGATCTTCTTCCCGCTCCAGAAATACAGAAACGTCGCCGTTGCCCCATCTCCCCACCCCAGTGATGTCAGTACAAATGCCCCTCGGGTCATCAACTTCGGGGAAACCAATGTTCAGCGTCAACCTCAGTCGTTCTGCCTGCGGAATAACATCGACGAAATTTGTCTCGGCTTTAAATGCGATATAGAGCTTCTTGAATTCACGGATTACACATTCGTCCAAGGCCATGATTTCCGCAGACAGCGAATCGAATAGCTGTCGCGATATACCATCCTCAAGTTGAGGATGATCCTCGATCGAATACTCTGAATCGACGGCCTTCGACGGGCGATATTTCTCCAGGATTTCATCTGACAACTCCGACGCCCGCCAAACCTCCACCGCTTCAGCGGCCAGTTTCGCAGCCCGCTGCCGGATACTCCCTTCCTCCCATCTCAGGCAGCTCCCCAGGCCTTCGTTGAGTTTAAGCGGACTACTTTTGAAACCGCCCTGCCTGTCGCGCTTCTCGGCGAACGGCCGGTCGCTGTATTCACTGTTGTAACCGGTCAACGTCAGATTTCCTAGCGTGTGCAAATATTTCTGCTGAACGTCCTGCCAGTCATCGCCTAAATCTGCTCGCCACTCCGCACTGAGATTCTCGTTTTGAGGCATGATGTGCTCGATCGTGTAATCGTTTACATAGACGCGTTCTTTGCGGCCATGATTCTCGAAACGACGCAGCCAGTAAGACCGGCGATTCCACTTGTACAGATTGCGAACCTGGATTTGGCGCGAAAACTCATCGTCACCCGGAAACCGCCGATAGGACGAAAGGAGCAGGAACTTCGCCTTAACGCTCTCCAGATAGTTTGCCTTGTCGACATCCTTCATAAACGTTGCGAATGTCTGCCGGAGTGAGTTAGTCGGAATATCGCAGACGGCACGGCGAAAAACATAACTTTCAACAAGTCGGGCAATCTCGACGAACTCGACTGACGTCAATCTTGATTCTTCGAAATCGCGATATATCTCCATCAGCATCGGGTAGCAAACATCGGCGCGCAGCTCGCGGATATCGTGAAAGACGTCGGCGAGTTTTTGACTTTTCTCGCTGACCAGTGCAATCGCGCAGTAGTAGCTGGAAAATTGTTTCAGCAGAGCCAGCAGTGGTTCCACTTCGTGCTGTCGCGAAAATCGCTTGAATTCATCATACACATCGGTCTTACGGATGCGCGGGTCGCGGAGGTGCACCACCAGGAAAAAACGCATGAACTCGTCGAACGCGCGGACATAGTTTTCCGCACCGAACTCGCGCTCCATGGGCCGCCAGTAGTCCTGATACAAACGTGTCTGAAGCGCGTGCTCCTCTCCCATCAACACAAAATTCCGGATCAGGTCTGCCTGCGTAAGCGCTTTGCCTGTCGAATTCATGCTCTCAAATATCATCTGCGGGTTGTCAATTCCCTGCTGCAGGCAGACATCGACCACCATCAGCTTCCGGATGCCCTGGAAAAGCGTTGTCAAATCCGCGTCCGCAAGTCTCTGCACGAAAAACTCAAAATTCTCCAGTATTCTCTCGGACGCGGGTTCCGGTGGCTGCTTCCCGTCCAGCAGCGCAAACATCGTGTCTCTATCGGTCTGCGTCAGGGCAATCTTGTAACTGAGTTCGCCGGCCCCGTGACGGTTTTTCAGGAATTGATCATCAATATATTCTGCCGTTACCGGGTCAGACAACGACTCCTCTTTGAGACGACGGCGAAAAGCCAATAACAGCAAGGTCAGCGTGGTGATGCGCTGCTGGCCGTCAATGACCAGCCAGCGAGAAATCGCGGCATTGGTATTCTCTTCCGGTATGTAGACCGCTGAGCCAACGAAATGACTCTTTAGTTCTGTATGCGTACCGACGCGAACGATGTCATCCCAAAGCTGCTGGCACTGCGGCACTTCCCAGCTATAAGTACGCTGAAATATCGGGATAATGAACTGCTTGGAGCCTTCCAGCAGCTGCGTAAACGGTAGATCCTGTGCCTTCAATGTCCTGAAACTCCCTTGTGCGAACTCTGTAATCGCCTTTCCAACACCTGATAGTCGCCGAGGTGAGCCATCATCAAACTCTTCCAAAGCTTGCCGTGATTCGGCACGTAGAAGTGCAGCAGCTCATGAACGATGACGTAGTCGCAGAGCTCTTCGTCGAACTCAAGCAACTCTGAGTTAAATGTCAGATTGCCGTTGGTTGAGCACGAGGCCCATTTATTGGTCATTGGCCGAACCGTCAGCGAGTGAATCTCAATATCCAGCTTGTCGGCCCAGTCGCGGACGCTGGATTTGAAACGCAGCTTGGCGTGTTGCTCGCTCATCGGCCCGCCTGACGCCAGAGGACGTTCAGCAGCCCTTCGACCTGGGCGGCAATGGTATCGAAATCCGGCTCTTCGACAGCTGCGACGAGTGCGAAGGTGATCGCCTGCCGCAGGTCACGCTGTGCCTTGTCGCTGTTCCGCCAGTTGGGGTGCGCGGCAAAGGCTTGCGCCACCTGCTTGCTGGTTGCCTCAGGGTCCGGGATGCCGGCGGCTTCAAACTGAGCCAGCACGAAGTACGTCAGGTCGTCCATGCCCCGCTCTGCCTGACGCTGCTTGCGTTCATTGTTGGCCTTTAGCTCTGCCAGCAGCTCATCCAGCGCGTCGGCGGTGCTGGTCTGGCGTTCCTCGAAGCACTCCTGCACGGCCTGCGCGCGGTCGGCCAATGCGATCAGGAACGGATCTTCGCTGTGCTCCTCCGCGTTTTTCTGGATAGTCTTCACCAGGTTGATGACCTTCGTAGCATCACCTTCCTGACCTGCCTTAATCAACTCAATGGTGTCTTCATTGATGACAACGTACTCACCGGGCGGGTCCGGGTAGACCAGCGCGCCGATGCGGTTCTGCACCAGCTCATTGGTTTTGCGCTGAAACTCACGGTCCACATTGATCTGCTTCGCGTAGGCCTTGCGCACCACCGCATAGATGGCTGATAGCGTCGAATAAGGCTCGATGAAGGACCTGAGGAAGGCGTCCGGCGAGATGATCTCGTAGAGCATCTCGATTTCCTTGTATTCCCGGAAGAATTCCTTGCGTGCGCCGGGATCGCGGAAATGCTCGATCAGGTTGTCCACGTCCTTGTCGATAAAGCCGTGCTGAATGAGCCCGAGGTAGGCCGGTGCCCTGCTCTCCATCTTGTTCCGGAACAGCGTTTTTAGCAGCGCCAGGTCCTTGATGACGGCATTGATCTCCTCGCTGTCGAAGGCCAGCGCCTTTTCCAGCTTGTCGAAAATGCCCACGAAATCCAGCACGAAGCCGTGCGGCTTGACCATGTCCGCCTGTTCGTTCTCGTACGGCCGGTTCACGCGCGAGATGGCCTGCAGCAGCGTGTGATCGCGCATCGGCTTGTCGAGGTACATCGCGTACAGCACCGGCGCATCGAAGCCGGTCAGCAGTTTCTCGGTGACGATCAGGATTTTTGGGTGCTGGTCGAGCTTGCCGAAGCTCTTGCGGATCGCCCGCTCCTGCTTCTCATCGAGATGAAATTCCTTCAGCAGTTCCGAATCGTTATTGTTGCCGGTGTACACGACTTCCGACCACTCGGGCGGCAGGAAGTCGTCCAGCGCATGCTTGTAGTGTGCGCAGGCCTCGCGGTCGACGCCCACGAGGAAGGCCTTGTAGCCCAGCGGCTCCACGTTCTGGCGGTAGTGGTTCGCAACGAACTCGGCCACCTTGCGTATTCGCTCGGGGCCCTTGAGAAAGTTCTTCAGGTTGACGGCCCGTTCGAGGATCTTGTTCAGTTCCTCGATATCGGCCACGCCCTCGGCGGCGGCGAGCGCCAGGAACTCTTTCTCCAGCGTCTCGTGTGGCACCAGCATGTCGTTGGGCGCCAGGTTGTAATACAGCGGCAGCGTGGTGCCGTCGGCGATGCTGTCGGCGATCGAATACTTGTGCAGGTAGCCCTGGTCATCCTCGCAGCCGAAGGTCTTGAAAGTACCCTTGCCGTAGGCCGTCTTGTCCACCGGCGTACCGGTGAAGCCGATGTAGGTCGCACTCGGCAGGCCGGCCATCAGAAAATTGCCCAGATCGCCACCGGTGGTGCGGTGCGCCTCGTCGATCAGGACGTAGATATTGCTGCGCGTATTCAGGTTCGCCGGCATGTCACGGAACTTGTGGATCATCGTCACGATGATGCCGCGGTAGTCGTCCTTCAACAGCTTATTAAGCCGCGCAATGCTGCTGGCGTGCTCCAGGTTGCCGAGGCCGAGTGCAGCCAAGTTCTTCAGCATCTGATCTTCGAGCTCGTTGCGGTCGATCATCAACAGCACGGTGGGCTTGTCGGCCTGCGCGGCTTTGAACAGCATTTCCGCGGCCTTGATCATCGTGTAGGTCTTGCCGCTGCCCTGCGTGTGCCAGACCAGCCCGCGCCGGCGCGCCGGCTCGAGCGCCCGCTTGACCACCTGCTCCACAGCACCGGTCTGGTGCTGGCGCAGGATGTACTTGTTCAGCTCCTCGTCTTTCTCGGCAAAAACGATGTAATCCTTCATGAAGGCCAGCACCTGCGGAATGGCGCAGAAGCTCTTCACCTTGGCCTCCAGCTTGCCAACCTCCGCATCCTTCCAGTTGAAAACGTTCCGCCGCACCGTGTTCCAGCTCACCCCGTAAGCGAAACCCATCGCGTCGGTGGCGGTGAAGAGCTGCTGCGGGACGAAGAGCTCGGGCGTCTCGCGGT